>CAYMTD010000340.1:2088-3212 GCA_964393245.1 uncultured Syntrophaceae bacterium | reverse complement strand
GACCTCGCCGGTTCGATGAGGCTAAAATATTCGGCCAATGTCTTACCCATCCGGGTGATGTGCAGTGGCCGAGTCTCTCCCCATTTTATCCTCAAAGCCTTTCAGGAGGGTGCAGATGGTGTTCTGGTGGCGGGCTGCCATATTGGGGAGTGCCATTATGGAAAGGGAAACTATATAACCGCCAAGAGGGTAGCTGTGATGAAGGAGATGTTCCAATTCATCGGCCTCTCTCCAAAACGGTTGAGGCTTGAATGGATCGCGACTTCGGAAGGCAATAAGCTTGCTCAGGTCGTCAGCGATTTCTCTCAAGAGATCATTCAACTGGGCCCCTCTCCATTCAGAAAATTCAAAAAGACGATCCAGTGGGAGCCCACTCAAAAATCAGCCGACACTCTGAAAGCGTAACCGTAGAAGACGGGATGGAGAAGACGAGAGAAAAGATGTTAAAGCTTTTAGCGGAGAAGGAGGTCTCCGCGATTTTGGCCCTGAAAACAGTCCATGGACATCCTACCCCCTATCTCTTCCTAAAACCCGAAGAGTTAAGGGATTGGGTCACGGACGAGGCCGATCGATACCCTCTCACCAAAATCCTAATCAAGATCGCCAGGAGACATCCAGATCAGGTGATTGGGATTCCTGTCCGGGGTTGTGAGGAACGGTCTTTGATCGAACTCTTCAAAAACAATCAACTCCGGATGAATAAGGTAAAAGCTATCGGCATCGCCTGCAGCCAGGCGCAAGCGAACTACTGCCGCTGCGACCGTCCCTTCCCCTCTCAAGTTGAGGAGGGAGAACCCGCCAAGCCGGTTGAGGATATCTCGGATGTGGAGGAGGTAGAACGCCTTTCGGAGGAGGAACGTATTCACTATTGGATGAGACAGTTCGGGAAATGTATCAAGTGTTACGGATGTCGCAACATCTGCCCAGCCTGTTTCTGTCCCACCTGCACATTAGAAGATGGGGCTCTGGTTAAGCCCGGGGGAATGCCTCCTGAGATTCCCATCTTTCATCTGATTAAGGCCTATCACATGGCTGATCGGTGTATCGACTGCGGTCTCTGCGAAGAGGCATGCCCCATGGGAATTCCCGTGAGAAGGCTCTACCGGAAGGTGAAGAAGTCGATC
>CAYMTD010000340.1:0-1988 GCA_964393245.1 uncultured Syntrophaceae bacterium | reverse complement strand
GGGAGGTCTCTGCATCAAGGGCTGGAACGCTCATGAGTTCATTTACGATGAGGGGAGACTGA
Organism: uncultured Syntrophaceae bacterium; assembly: GCA_964393245.1. Classification (GTDB taxonomy): domain Bacteria; phylum Desulfobacterota; class BSN033; order BSN033; family UBA1163; genus CAYMJV01. Next base: position 1,926 of record CAYMTD010000340.1, on the reverse strand, counting down.
AGAAACCTCTTTTAAGAAAGAATGGTTCTCTGGAAGAGGTCTCGTGGGATGAGGCCTTCGATACGGTGGCCACCCGTCTCAAAAAGATTCGAGATGAGAACGGGCCGGACAGCATTGCCGGCCTGACCTCGGCACGATGCACCAACGAGGAGAACTACCTCTTCCAGAAATGGATGAGGGCCGTGATCGGGACGAATAATGTGGATCACTGCGCCCGTCTTTGACACTCCTCCACCGTGGCTGGTCTAGCCATGTCCTTCGGAAGCGGAGCCATGACTAATTCAACTCCAGAATTGGAAGACGCGGACTGTATTCTCATCACGGGTTCCAATACGACCGAGGCTCACCCCTTGGTTGCAAGTCGGATTCTCAAAGCAAAGGAGAAAGGCGCCAAGCTGATCGTCCTCGATCCAAGAAGAACACAGATCGCTCGATATGCTGATATCTTCGTCCGGCAACGTCTTGGAACCGATGTGGCGTGGATCAACGGGCTAATGCACATCATCGTCAAAGAGGGCTGGGAAAATAAAGAATTCGTTGCGACTCGGACTGAAGGATTCGAAGAACTGAAGAAGGAATTGGAGAAATATCCTCCCGAGAGGGTGGAGGAGATCACCGGAATTTCCAAGGCCGATCTGAGGACGATTGCCGAGTTCTACGCCAAGGCGAAGAAGGGTTCTATCATCTATGCGATGGGAATTACCCAGCATGTGACCGGCACGGAAAACGTCCTCTCCTTGGCGAACCTGGCCATGTTGACCGGAAATATTGGACGGTTGAATACCGGAGTGAATCCACTCCGGGGCCAGAACAACGTTCAGGGTGCCTGCGATATGGGCGGGCTTCCCAATGTTTATACTGGGTATCAGAGTGTGGCGGATGAGGCAGTGGCAAAGAAATTTGAAAAGGCCTGGAATGCCACTCTTTCGAGAAAACCTGGCTATACCATCATGGAGATGTTTCAAGCCGTTGAAGAAGGAAAGGTGAAAGCCCTTTATATCATGGGAGAGAATCCCATAGTGAGTGATCCGGACCTCCATCACGTGGAGAAGACCTTAGGCAAATTGGAACTCCTGGTTGTTCAGGATATCTTTTTGACAGAGACGGCCAGGCACGCCCATGCCGTTCTTCCAGGAGTCAGTTTCGCAGAGAAAGACGGGACCTTTACTGCCACGGATCGAAGAGTTCAGAGGGTGCGAAAGGCCATTGAGCCATTGGGAGAAGGGAAGCCCGATGACGAAATTATCGCCACCGTTGCCCGAAAAATGGGGGGTGCCGATTTTCAGTACGGATCCGCGGAAGAGATCTTTCGTGAAATGACTCAACTCACGCCGATCTACCAGGGAATCACGTATGAGAGAATCGATCAGGAGGGGATTCAGTGGCCCTGCCGGAGCCCAGAGGATAAAGGAACGCCTTTCCTTCACAAGGACCAATTCTCCAAAGGGAAGGGGACGTTTTTTGCCATCCCCTATCGGGACCCTGCTGAAGTGACGAATGACGAATTTCCTTTCTGGCTGACGACTGGGAGAGTTGGGTTTCAGTATCACACGAGAACGATGACCGGGGTTTCCCCGTCTCTCCAGAAGGAAGCTCCGGAAGGGTATCTTGAGATCAACCCCTTCGATGCGGCCCAGCTCGGAATCGACGAAGGGGAGGAAGTTTATGTGATTTCTCGAAGAGGGAGGATTCAGATCAAGGCGATGCTTACCTTTAATGTGGCGAGAAGTGTTGTCTTCATCCCATTTCATTATGTTGAAAGCGCTGCCAACGTATTAACCAATACAGCCTTCGACCCTGTGGCGAAGATCCCCGAATTGAAAGTGGGTGCTGTCAGGGTTGAGAAGATCGAGAAGAGGGTAGACGCCTGATGCCAAGAATTGGTGCTTTCATCTGCCATTGAGGAACGAATATCGCGTCCGTGGT
>CAYMTD010000339.1:0-3242 GCA_964393245.1 uncultured Syntrophaceae bacterium | reverse complement strand
TTCTTGGGAGGCATCCTGGGCTCGAAGGATTTTATATGGCCATCGGCTTCAGCGGACACGGATTTCAGCAGGCCCCCGCTGTGGGAAAGGCGATGTCCGAGCTGATTCGTCTGGGTCGATACGAGACGATTGATGTAAGCCCCCTCAACTATGAGCGGGTCCTTACCGGGAAATTGGTAATCGAAGAAGAGGTGGTCTGAATTCTCGGGATCATTTTTGAATACCTTCAACCCCGCTTTGCTAAAGTGACTATGCCATAATCGCAAGTGGAGGGGAGAGTCAGTCTCTGAGGGGAGGAGTCCTGAGGGTGAGATCCTGGAACAACCCATGAAACGAGTTCAGGGTATGGTTCAGGATGACACCTTCAGGAAATTTCAAATATTTTTGGATGGAATTTATTAGATCCATCATTGAGGGATTGAGATTTTTCGTATCATTGGAGGTTAACGATGAGAGGATATGCCGAAAAATTATTGAGGGTGAATCTTTCCAATGGCAGGGTATCTAAAGAAGAGATTTCTGATTCGATGAAGAGGGATTTCCTTGGGGGCCGTGGATTTGCGGTAAAGATTTTGTGGGACGAGGTCAAAGGCGTTGATCCCTTGTCCGAAAAGAACAAGATCATCTTCTCCACGGGCCCCCTGAGTGGGCAGCTGCTTCCCAGTTCGGGGAAGATGGTCGTTGCCTCAAAGAGTCCGCTGACAGGCGGTTATGGGGACGGAAATATTGGCACCATGGCGTCGGTCTACCTGAGAAAAGCGGGGTATGATGTCGTGGTCGTGGAAGGGAAATCGGAGAAACCGTGTTACCTGTTGATTGAAGATGAGAATGTCAAAATTGTTGATGCATCCGACCTGTGGGGTAAGAATACCTTTGAAGCTCAAGACCTTCTGGAGAAAAAGCACGGAAGAAATTCGGGTATTCTTCTCATCGGCCCTGCGGGAGAAAATCTGATCCGTATTTCAACTGTGATGTCCCAGAAAGGAAGGGCAGGGGGGCGCCCCGGAATGGGTGCTGTGATGGGGTCCAAAAAGCTCAAGGCCCTGGTGATCAAAGGGACCGGCAACATTTCCAACTTCGATGACAACAAACTGAGAGAGCTGGGTAAGAACGGATATGAGGAGATCAAAGGAAAAGAGAGTTATGATTTCTGGATGAGACAGGGAACGATGCAGGCCTTTGATTGGTGCAATGAAAATGCCTGTCTCCCCACCTATAATTTCAGGGAAGGTGTTTTTGAGCTTTCAAAGGAAATGGACGGTTATGTGCTCGAAAAACTCCACGTTGGTCGCAAGGGATGTCCCATGTGCAGCATGCAATGTGGCCATATCATCAAGGATTCAAGCGACCAAAATGCGGAATTGGATTACGAAAACGTTGGGATGCTTGGACCCAACATTGGTTTGGGAAGTCTCCCCCAGGTGGCTTTGTTGAACCGAATGGCTGACGAGTGGGGTCTGGATACCATCTCCCTGGGGAGCTGTATTGGATTTCTCATGGAAGCCTCAGAGAAAGGCTTGATTCCGGAAAAGATCAAATGGGGGAATTTCGAAGCAGCCCAGAAACTGATCATGGAGATTGGAAGGGGAGAGGGGCTCGGAAAGCTCGTTTCTCAAGGTGTGAAGGTTGCGTCCGAAACCCTGGGAAAAGGGTCTCAAAAGTGGGCTATGCAGGTGAAGGGGCTGGAGATTTCGGCCTACAATTGCCATGCCTGCCCGGGAATGGCCCTCTCGTTTGGGACTTCTCCGATCGGTGCCTCGCATAAGGATGCGTGGATCATTGCCTGGGAGATATCGACTGACCGATTTTCTTATAGTCAAGAGAAGGTTCAGAAACTGATTGAGTTTCAACGACTTCGGGGAGGTTTTTTTGAATCGGCGACGGTCTGTCGCCTCCCCTGGGTGGAGGTAAGTTTCGGGCTTCAATGGTACCCGCAATTTTTAGAGGCCATTACAGGAAATCACATGAGTTGGGAAGACCTTTACCAAATCGGGGATCGCATCTATACTCTGATGCGCGCTTACTGGAAAAGAGAAGTCCCTCAATTCGGCCGAACGTGGGACTACCCACCCGATCGCTGGTTTGAGGAACCCCATTCCGGGGGAAAGATGAAAGGAGTAAGGGTCATCAGGGAGAAATATGATCAGATGCTCTCTTGGTATTATGAGCTTCGGGGTTGGGACCAGAATGGGATTCCCTTGAAGGAGACCCTCGATCGTTTAGGGCTAAAAGAGGTTTCAAAGGAGATCACGGGGGAAGTTGGCTGAGCTTAAGTTTTTCGGCTACCTCGCAGACATCGTCGGGGCCCGGGCAAAAGAGGTGACTCTAGACGAGCCCGTAGCTCTAAGGGAAATTTTGCCGTCCCCTTTTCCCCAAACGAATATCATCGTCCTCATCAACCAGAAAGTGGGAAACCTGGACAGCATAATTAGGCATGAAGATTCAGTTGTCTTGATGCCCATCCTATCAGGAGGGTAAGGTTCGCACCGGCCCCTAATCACATCATGCCTTGGATTTTGGTGTTATAAGATGAGGCCCTTCGAAGGCTGGGCAAGGCTATCCAATCAATCGGATCAACCCGATCTCTTTCCTTCTCTCTCCCCCTGCTCAAAGTGAAATGGTTATTTGATCCGTTCAAGCTCAGCTTTTTCACACAAAAATTTAACACAAATTATTCTGATTCATGTAAAATAGATCCAGTGAAGCGACCGGAGGAGGCGCAAATTTCTCATTCCAAATCAAGAGAACAGAGAGGTGATTTCTATTATGGAGCAAACTCCCAGTTATGAGGAATTAAAAGAAAGGGTGGCTCTCCTGGAGAGGAAGCTGAGAGAGTACGAGCAAAAAGTAGGGGAGCAACACCTTCAGGGCGTTTCCAGGCATTTGGAGAAGATTGCCGAGATGGGGGACGATGGGATTGTCGTCTTCGGCGAGGATTACCGGATTGAGTTTTCGAATGCAGTCGCCTCTGAACTCACCGGATATCCGAAAGAACGACTCATCGGGATGGATTTTCGCCGCCTCTTAGGAGAAAGGGACGTTGGCTATCTTGACAAGATGCATTCCGAAGTGGGAGTGGATGAAAGCAAACGGGTTTGTACGGAGATGGAGGTTTTGACCGCGAACAGGCTGAAAAGGGATGCGGAGGTTTGCATTACGATCGCGAAGGTGGAGCCGAGGGGGATCAAGACGTATGCCTACCTGAGGGATATTACGGAAAGAAAGAGGATGGAAAGAGAGAT
>CAYMTD010000338.1:0-3242 GCA_964393245.1 uncultured Syntrophaceae bacterium | reverse complement strand
ATATATCGATCGCCTTCAACGATCACAACGAACGCGCTGCTATAAAGGTGGCTCCTGGAAAGCCAACGCCGTATTTCGAGCTCCTTTCCTACGACGAGGTTTCTCCTCGAACCAGCAATTTTCAGCCGGGAGATCCGGCCCGAGGGACCGCGATCGAGGGGTACGATTTCCTTTAGAGTTCCAAAGTCAAAACCCGATTTTTCTCGCAAGATCTCTTCCAATTCCTGCCGGGAATATTCCACCTTCCACCGGAAAAAGTTCTGTGTCTCCCGGTCAAAGTCAAGAAGGATTTTTTCGAGAAGACGTTCGTCTTTGGTGTTGCAAAAGGCCTCCGGCTCCGAAAGAATCCAGGCGGAAGCTTCGTCCTCCGTCCCGATCGGCTGATGAGCGACCGATGCGTCCGAAATGCTTTCGAGGTACGGAACTCGTTTGTCATCCCAGGCTGTATCGAAATTTTCTGTGAGTCCGCCGCACGCCTTGGAATAGCGGGCGTCACAGATTTCATCCTGGTAAGTGATCACCATCCCCCGGGTTTCGCGGACAGCTTCTTCGGCCTGTTCAGATTCAGTCCCCCTAAGACCCTGGTAACGCTGGCAGTGGTCATCAGCACAGACATCAAAGAGATCGTGGTCCTGCCGGCCATACCAGCGAATCACCCCGTCTTTGGTAACCGGCTTTGTAGAAGCGATTGTTTCTCTTGGCCTCTTCTTTTTATCGAGGCCTGCCAGAAGCCAGCTCCGTGATAAGATGGCATGGGCCTTCAGAAATTCGATTGGAGCGGCAGCATTCATCTCCGAAGAAATCACACCGGTCAGGTAATCCTCAACGGAGATTTCATTGATGATAGCAATTGTTCCGTTGCCACGAACTTTGAGAATCAAGTCTCCATGGAAACGTCGATCTTCCTCCTTCTCCCAGTGGAAACGATTTCCTATGGTGACACGAAAGAGCGAGAAAAATGTACCTTCTTGACCCGTAAACTTGAGGAATGGAGAACGGCAAATCTCGCCATGCGCCTCGTCTGTGATGACGATCATGCCTGCTTTCGCCTTTGCTGTAAAACCCCCGGATATCCCCCTGATTTCACCAACTCGAAAATCTCCATTGAGGCGACCACTGACTTCGGTCTGTTGATCCATGATCCCCACAGTGATCTTCGGCTGATCTTTCATAGATCCCATTATCCTGGTTCTCAGCCCTTTTTTCAAGATCTTGCCTCAAGCTATGCAGGCAGAGACGAACGAGGCCGCGGACTACGGGTTGTCCTCTTCAAAGAGGAGGAGAAGGCGGAGGGAGCTGAGCTGAATTGTTTTGACTTTTTGAATTTCCTGGAGAGGAGTGGAAAACCTCAGCTTTTTTTTCTCTTCAAAATAATGTTTTGTTAACGCCAAAGCAAGGGTCTCATCATTTTCATCCTTCAATCCTATAAGAAGGCTGTTCATTTTCAAGGCCCAATCCAGGGGGAGGGGAGTACCATCAGGGTCAAGGACTTCTCCTTCTATTTGAAGTCCTTCTATTGCCACCTCCTGGACAGCAGAATATTTAAAATAGTCGCGAAACTTATTTGTTCTATTCATTCTTCGTTCTTCAGGAGACTTCGTTCTGACCTGTTCGGACAAAGGCAGGCGATGAATTTTATAAGAAGGGTTCCTGTTATATGGTTCTAAGATAGGTTCTAATTCTTCACCTTTTTGTAACGTAAGGATAAAACTCGGGGAAATCAGATCGATTTTTCTCCTTTTCAGTTCCTTTCCCGCCTCACCGGAAACAAACCCTGTTGTATCCACCAAGATCACGTCGGGTCCATAGGAGGACGCCTTATCCATCATCCTTTTGACTCCCTTGAGATGAATCGCAAAATGGCCCTCGGGTGTGGTGGAGCCGACAAAGAAGATTTCCGGCGGGGACAAGATGACTTCCCCATTTGGATGTGACTTGAATAGAGAAAGACCGATCGTGGCAGGGGGGCCAAGGAAAGATTGCCCGATGTCTGCATCTACAAGTCCAACCTTTAATCCCCGTTGGCAAAGGTGAGAGATCAAGAATTTGGCAAGGGTGCTCTTCCCTGTGTCGGTTGCCCCGAGAAGAATCGCGGTGCCTTTTTGTTCCCGAAGAGCATCCGAAAATTCAAACCACTCTTTTGGAGCTGAAATTTCCATGGTCTTGAAACCGGTCAACCTATCGTATTTACCGTAAAGGACGATGTCAAGGAAAGGAGGAGTTCCTGATTCCCGAATAAGCATGTTGGTTCAGCAAACACAATTGAGTCGAACTCTTGCAGACATCGCGGGTTTTTTTCTTAGATGTGGCCGGGTTGACTGACCTTCATGGACTCAAAGGCGATCGTGAAAGTTGTTCCGCCAGAATCGGCACACTCCTTTGCGCTTGCCACGTGGGGACACCTGGAAATATCTCCGGGGCAAAGATCCTGATCGGTGGGGATATAAACGCATCGCTTGCTTGTCATAGACAGGTCAAAGGCAAAACGTTGTCCATAGACCTTCATTCGAAGCAGATCCAACCCCTTTCCTCCCGCTCCAAAGTCGTAAGGTTTTTTCGATGCGTAAAGTTCCGTCTCTTTGGTATGGAAGAGCCCATCGAAAATATACGCCTGATTCTCTTTCGTAATACCCACTCCGTAATCCGTGACATGAAGGATGATTTTTCCATTCTCCTGTTCCACTCCGAGGCGAATCGTCCCCCCATCCGGTGTGTTTTCTATGGCATTCCTGAGGAGGCCCTCCACGACGTTTTGCAGAATGAGAGGGTGGAGGAAGACGAAGAGATCATTTTTCCCGTCCACCTGAAACCGAATCTTTCGGTGCCCCGATAATTGTTTTACCCTTTCCAACGCATCCAGAACAAAGGGGAGAAGATTGATGGATTGGAACTGCCCCGCTTTCCCAGAGAGATATTCGTTCATCCATCCCTTGAGGGCCTCGAAGTGGGAGCGGACGTCCGGTGGCATATCTGGCAAATCCTCTATCCGTTGCCAGAGGCCACTCAAGTGTTCCAGAGCAGCCGCTGCCTCGAGTTCTTGTGAGATTCTAAATATTTCATCTATTTCCCTCGAAATCTCGGAAATCCTTTCTAAGTTTCGCTCCAGGGTATCCATCGTGTTCTTCAGATCGGTCTCCGTGAGAAAGCGTTTTAGTCTCCGTTTCAGGAGCCGGATGGTCCCATGAACCACGGCGAGCGGAGTCCTGAGTTCGTGGGAAATGTGATTGACAGCCTTCGTTTTT
>CAYMTD010000337.1:0-3249 GCA_964393245.1 uncultured Syntrophaceae bacterium | reverse complement strand
CCCAGCGGCCCCCGCACAGATCCGTACTTGTGGAATTACCTCATACGGCTCTTGCCTTAGGGAAATAAATGGGACGGTTCTATTTAATTGACCAAGGGCAGATGGCGATGGTACATTTAAACTATGCCGAGGACAGCAAGAGTAGCTCCAAAAGGACATCGAAAAGGGGACGCCGGTTCTAAAACAACTTTCTTCTCCTAATTCTTTTTTTACTCTTTAATAACCACGAGGATTCCCTTGAAAAGCGGAGCCTGGCGTGCCAACAGGTATCTACTGCAAAATTTTAAGTGATGGATGTTAAATTTTGGAATGCACCTGCCGAAAGGCCGTATGTTCGACCCACCTGAAAAAGAAGAGTGAAGTCATATCGCTGCACTGGTTCTGAAAACAGCTTTAATCGATTCGAAGACCACTTGAGTTAATCTCTTTAACTCTTCCATGGTGATCGAAAGGGGGGGCATCAGGACGATCACGTCTCCAAGGGGCCTGATGATGACGCCTCTTCTTCGGGCCTCTAAGATGACTCGACGTCCCATTCGATCCTTCAATGAGAAGGGGGTTTTCTTTTCCCGATCCTTTACAAGTTCAATGCCAATCATCATTCCTTTCTGCCGGATGTCTCCGACGTTCTGAAAGGAATAGAATTTCTGCAGTTCCCCCTTGAGAAACCGGATCTTGGGTTGGAGGACTTCAAGGAGCCTCTCTTTTCTGAAGAGTTCGAGACTGGCCAAGGCAGCTCGACAGGCCAGAGGATTCCCTGTATAAGAGTGACCGTGGTAGAAAGTTTTCAGTTCCTCGACCTCTCCGAGAAAAGCCCGATAGATCTCCTCCGTTGTCAGCGTAGCAGCCATAGGGAGGTACCCACCGGTAATCCCTTTTGAGATCGTCATTAAATCAGGCGATACCTTCTCATGTTCACAGGCAAACATCTTTCCCGTTCGACCAAAACCGGTGGCCACTTCATCGGCGATCATCAAGACCCTGTATTTGGTGCAGAGGAACCGGGCTTCTTTGAGGTAACCTCTGGGAAAGACGATCATCCCCCCTGCTCCCTGGACAATCGGCTCCAGGACGAAGGCTGCCACTTCAGAATGGTGTCTCTTCATCGTCTCCTCGAGGAGGTTAAGACATTCGATCCCGCATCGAGGGAAGGTTTGCTGAGTAGGGCATCGGTAACAGTAGGGCGATTCAACTCTTAGGGTGGGAAAAAGCAGAGGCCTGTAGATTCCATGGAAGAGGTCAATTCCCCCTACGCTCACCGAGCCGAGTGTGTCGCCATGATAGCCATTCTTCAAAGAGATGAATTTTTTCTTCTTCGGATCTTTCCTGGAGGACTGCTTCCAAAATTGGAAGGCCATCTTCAGAGCAACCTCCACAGCCGTTGATCCGTTATCAGAGTAAAAGATTTTGCTGAGCCCTCGAGGAACAATCTTCACCAACTGCTCCGCAAGTTCAATGGCCGGAACATTTGAGATGCCAAGAAGAGTGGAATGGGAGATTTTACGAACCTGGTCAATGATCGCTTGGTCAATCTCCTTTTTCCGATGCCCATGGACATTGACCCAGAGGGAGGAAACTCCATCAAGATACCACTTCCCATAAATGTCTTTTACATAGCATCCCCTGCCTTCTTCAATGATGAGAGGAGGGATTCGGCCATAATCCCTCATCTGAGTGAAGGGATGCCACAACACGTTTTGATCGATCTTCTCAAGACGCCTTGCCCTTGATTCCATGGATTCTTTACTCATCGCAGGAGGACCTCTCCAATGATCAAGAAAAGAAACCGTAGGGAGCCCCAGAGGAGCTCCCGGACCGGGCGGCCGCAGAGGGCCGCCCCTACCTCCTTTGTTACTATCTCTTACCCTATCATTCCCTGTTCTTTTCCCACCTTTTCAAATTGCTCCAGAGCGAAATCGAGATCTTTTCGGGTATGAGTAGCCATCACGGTCACTCTCAAACGACATTTCCCCTCTGGGACTGTAGGAGGACGAATCCCTTGGACAAAGACCCCGGTTTCAAGAAGCCTCCGGTCCATCTCCATGGTGATCTTCGGTTCACCGGTGAGGACAGGAATGATGTGAGCCTGGCTTTTCATGGTGTCGAAACCCAGGTGATTCAACCCTTCTCTAAGATAATGAACGTTCTTCCAAAGGCGTTCTCTCCGCTCGGGTTCCTCATCAAGGAGGTCGAGGCTCGCCAAGACAGTGGCAGAGACCGAAGGGGGGAGGGCCGTCGTGTAGAGAAAGACTCGTCCTGTGTTGATTAGGAATTCGATCAAAGACCTCCTCCCTGCCACAAAAGCACCGAAGCAGCCCAGGGCCTTTCCAAAGGTCCCCATGAGGATATCGAATTCGTGTGGAAGACGGAAATGTTCAAGAGTGCCACGGCCCGTCGGCCCAAAGACCCCGATGGCGTGGGCATCATCGACCATCGTTAAGGCTTCATACTTTCTTGCCAGTTGAGCGATTTCAGAAAGAGGGGCGATATCGCCGTCCATGCTGAAGATTCCGTCAGTGACGATCAATTTCCGCCTCTTCCCCTGGTTCTTTTTGAGGAGGGATTCCAGGTGTCCCATATCGAGGTGGCGATAGACCTCGACTGATGCCTTGCTCAGGCGACACCCATCCACGATACTCGCATGATTGAGCTCGTCACTGAAAATCACGTCTTCCTTCCCCGTCAGGGCGGTGAGGATGGATAGGTTTGCCGAATATCCGGAGTTGAAGATGAGTGCCCTCTCAAACCCATGGAAGCGAGCCAACCGTTCCTCGAGCAGGCGGTGAATGGCAAGGCTGCCGGAGATCGACCTCGATGCGCCCGAACCGCATCCCCACTCTTCAATCGCCTGGAAAGCCCTCTCCTTCAAACGGGGGTCGCTGGCCAGGCCGAGATAGTTATTGGAGCAGAGCAGCAGGACCCTCGTCCCGTTCATCCTCACCCAAGGAGAGGGACCCTCCTCTACCCACCGAATTTGGCGATATTGATCCCTCTCCTTTAAGGATTGAAGTTCCTTCTCAATGAAGTCGAGCTTTCCCATAGCCGCCCATTGCCGTTAACATAGGGAACAAAAAATGTCAACCCTTAAGGAGAAAACGGTTTACAATTGGATTCTACTCGACGAGAGACGACAGAGGAACAATCTCAATGCCCTTCTCTTTCATCCGTGGAATCATCTCTTTGAGGCATTTGAGCGTGGAGGGATGGGGATGGCCGATTCCTATCGCCCTGCCTGTCTCCAGGGAGAGT
>CAYMTD010000336.1:0-3259 GCA_964393245.1 uncultured Syntrophaceae bacterium | reverse complement strand
CGTTCGGGTTCAACAAACTGAGTGAACCCCGTAAGGGCCAACCCCATCTTTTGAACTTGTGAATGGGTGATCCTTCTCCTCAGTCCTTTCCGCCCCGCCATCAGGGTCAGGCCCAGATCAATTTCCTTGTTTTGTTCCAATTCTTGAACCAGGATCCCACTCATTAATCTTCCCAAAATGCCGTGACGGTGATCGGCGACAGTGCTGGGGAGATCGTATGCTCTCCAATCTCTCACTGTCACCATCCCCTGTCACTGTCACCAAACTAATACTTTTCGTCTTCTTCCGAGATGGTCTGGAAAAGCTCCCTCTGGGTTTTTGCCTCCAACAGCCTTTTCTTGAAAGAAGGATCCTTGAGCAAACTGACAATACGTCCGAGGAGTTCCAGGTTGTCCACGGCCGAATTCTCAGGGGCCATCACCAAGAAAAAGATTCGAGCGGGATGGTGATCGATAGAATCAAACTCTACTCCCTTGATTGAACGGCCAAAGGAGATGAAGAAAGTATTCAACTTCTTTAATCGGCCATGCGGAATGGCAATCCCTTCACCGATTCCTGTGGACCCCAGTTTTTCTCTCTCCAGGAGCACCTGGAGGAGTTCTTCCACGGAGGTCACCTGGCAGGGTTTCACCAAGACGCCCGACAGTTCCCTTAGAACTGAAGGCTTATCTGCTCCCCGAAGATCCGGAAGGACCCATTCCTCCTTCAAATAATTTGAAATCTTCACCCTTGGTCCTTTACCCAGTTCGAAGGTCCTGCCCTTTCTAACCGGATTTACGATTTCCCCCATTTCAAAAAAGGCTCCACCCACTCGTAGCCACCGTCTTTACTCCGGCAAAGGACATTCACCTGCCCGGAATCTGGATTCAAGAAGACCAAGAAGTCCCTCCTTGAGATTTCAAGTTGGACCACGGCTTCTTCGAGCGACATGGGTTTAGCAAGGATGTGCCTCTTCTGAATAAGGGAGGAAAAACCCCTCTCGTCAGAGGCTTCTTCGTTCTTAGGAGTGGGGATTGACGAGGGAACAGCATTTACCCTCTTCCGTCTCCCTTTCTCCCGACGTTCCCGGATCTGACGTTCGATCTTATCCACCATCTGATCGATCGCCGCATAAAGATCCCTATCCCTCCCTTGGCTGTTGAGGGTCATCCCATTTCCGATGATCGTGATTTCTGCAATGTGCCGAAATTTTTCCGCGGAAAGAACAACATGGACTTCCCTGGGGTTCTCCAAATACTTTTGCAACCTCTGAACCTTTCCTCTCACATATCGCTTCACTCCGTCATCCGAATCGATGTGCCTGAACGTAACTGCAGTCTGCATGGTTTACTCCCCTGGCTGACAAATTCGAATTCCGAAACCAATCACAAATGTATCAGGCTACCAGGTGATCAGGAAAAGTGAAAAAGAAAAAATTCTTAACCCTCTTACCCTGATAACCTGATACCCACCACCTGATGGCCTGATCTTCTGATAACCATTAAACATTGATCGGATTTCAAACTAGGAATTTCCCTTTATAGGACCTTCCTTCGCTCATTAGAGGAAAGGATCTTCATCATTTCCCGATATTTCGAAATCGTCCGGCGTGCGATGTGTATATTCATCTCCTTGAGGATCTGAACGAGTTTTTCATCGCTGTAAGGCTTTCTCGGATCTTCTTTTGCAATGATCTCCCGGAGAAGGTTCTTCACGCTCTCCGAAGCCAGCGCCTCCCCCTGGGCGGAGGTAATCCCTGTATTAAAAAAGAATTTCAACTCATAGATTCCCTGGGGGGTATGAACAAACTTATTATTGGTGACTCGGCTGACCGTGGATTCATGCATCTGGATGTCCTCAGCGACATCGCGCAGGACAAGGGGCTTGAGAAATTGAATCCCTTTGTCCAAGAAATCTCTCTGAAACTTAACGATGCTTTCTGTCACTCTGCGGATAGTCTTTTGCCGCTGCTGGATGCTCCGAATCAGCCAGAAGGCGGATCGCATTTTCTCTTGAATGTATTTCCGATCTGCTTCAACAACGAACGGATTTCCGGTGAGCATATTCTTATAAGAGGCGTTGACCCTGAGCCTCGGGATGTCCTCATCGTTCAGATAGACGACATATTCACCTTCCACCTTGATCACATAGACATCCGGGATGATCTCCTGGATCACCTCCCCGTCATAAGCCCTGCCGGGTTTTGGATCAAGTTTCGAGATGAGGTTGGCTGCTTGATTCACTCGCTCCAGCGGGATCCCCAGCCGCCTTGCGATGGCGGGATGATTCCGGTTCTTCAACAGGGGGAGGAATTCTGAGACGATCTTTTCCGCAACAAGGTCTCGGACCTGCAGCTGTCCCAGCTGGACCAAAAGGCACTCCTTCAAATCCCTTGCTGCCACGCCTACCGGATCGAATTGCTGCATTCTTAGAAGAACCCTCTCCACCATCTCCGGCGGAAGCTGGGTCTCTGAACTGATATCCTCAACGGAAATTTTCAGGTATCCATCCTCATCCAGATTCCCGATGATCCAGGTCCCGATCTTCTGCTCCTTCTCGGTAAAACGGGAGAGTTGAAGCTGCCAGTTGAGATGATCGGAAAGGGTGGTCCGCTTCGTCAAGAAATTTTCAAACGAGGGCCTTTCTTCGCTCTCCTGGGAAGACTGTTTATAATAGGAGCCATGATTATAATTCTCCAGATAGTTCTCCCAGTCGAACTCCACCGCTCCTTCCCCTTCTCCTTTAACCTCCGGGGTCTTCTGGTCTTCAGGGATGGGTTCCGCCTCGCTCTTCTCCGTCACCGTCTCCTCTGCTTCGATATACTCTCTCTCCTCCTCGGACTCTTCAAGCATTGGATTCTCTTTCATCTCTTGCCGAATCAGATCAACCAGCTCCAAGCGGGTGAGTTGAAGGAGTCGAATGGCCTGCTGGAGCTGGGGGGTAATGACCAGCTGCTGCGCAAGTTTAGGTGCCTGTTTGAGCTCCAATACCATTTTACTTCCGTCACATCACGATAGATGCAAGACGATTAACGATGAACCGCACATCTTCTCTTCTTGTCCACCGTTCATTGTCCATCGTTCATTTTCGGTCTATTCAATTCAAACCCATCCCCTAAATAGATTCTCCTTGCTTTTTGGCTTTGGGCAATCGATTCGGGCGCTCCCTCCTCCAAGATGCGGCCCTCGTTGAGGATGTAGGCCCGGTCACAGACGCCCAATGTCTCTCTGACGTTATGATCTGTGATTATAATGCCAATCCCCTTGGATTTCAATTGACG
>CAYMTD010000335.1:0-3260 GCA_964393245.1 uncultured Syntrophaceae bacterium | reverse complement strand
CTAACAGTCTGCATTCGATAGGGCCATTGTAAAAGGATAGCCTTCGTTTTGTTCTTAACCCCACTCTCTTTGCAAGCTCGACATTGCCGGTAAATACATATCCGGTATATCCCTGACATCTCTTCTTGAAGAAATCCCCTATCCTTTTGTAAATTTTCATAAGGTCTTCCTGCTCGCCCATTCGTTCCCCATACTCGGGGTTGAGGATGACCACCCCTCCACCATCCGGCACAGGGGTATTCGAAAAATCACACACGCCGAAGTCTATGAAACGATCCACGCCAGCTGTCATGGCATTTTTCCTTGCCGAATCCACCGCCTGCTGGCTAATGTCCGTGGCAATGATCCTTCCATTGGGTTCGCCTTTTTCTTCCGCTTTCACTCTGCTTCTTAAAATCCTCCACGCTGATTCACTGAATCCTTTCAGGTGCATGAAGCCGAAGTTGTTTCTTAATAGCCCCGGAGCTCTGTTAAGAGCGATGAGGGTTGCTTCGATGGCAAGCGTTCCACTCCCACACATGGGGTTGATAAAATTCCCGTCCCTCGGCCAACCGGTTGACATCACCACCGCGGCTGCGAGCGTCTCTTGCATGGGAGCCCGGAGCGGAATCCTTCGGTACGCCCTCCGGGACAGCGGCTCACCCGATGTATCGAGAAAGACCTGACATAAATCTCTTCGCCAGTAGAGGTGGACAACTATTTTGCCCCGATCAGGACCCGTGTCGGGACGTCGGCCCGAGCTTTCCCTCAGGTGGTCAACGATGGCATCCTTGCACTTGACATTTGCAAATCTGGAGTCCTTAACCGTTGGATTATTGACAGAGGAAGTTATGGAAAAATAGCCATCCTGCGGGATATAATCCTCCCAGGGCATCCGGAGAATATGATGATAAAGCTCATCGGGCGTCCTCGCCTTGAGCGATTCAAGCTGGTAGAGGACACGGTGTCCTGTCCGTATGAGGAGGTTGAGTCGCATCGTATCTTCTAAGGTTCCTTCTGTTTCAACCTCAGAAATCCGTTTGGAAAGAACAGGGAATCCCAGGGAGAGGATTTCCTGCTCCAAACAGGATGAAACTCCCTTTGCACAGGTAATGGCAATCCGGCTCTTCTTCTTCCAAAAAGACATAGAATGGACTCTGCTTATGGTAACATTTTATTGATCTCTTCATGGTTGTCAATGAATATGTTAGAATTTTTGCGGAGGAAAGGGCGGAGGGGCGGAGAATAAATGGAGCAGTGGCAAAAATCTTTAGCAAAAAGTTTAGATTCATTGGAGGGCCTGGCCCGGCGATTTGGAATCGATCCCCAACCTCTCAGGCTTGTGGCGGATCGCTATCCCATGAGGATCAGTCCCTATTACTTGAGCCTGATCAAGGAAGCCGGTGACCCGATCTGGCGCCAATGCGTCCCCGACCCCGGTGAAATGGAAGACGCCCTTCCTACGGATTCTTATAACGAGACGAACTTATCTCCGCTCCCTGGATTGATTCACCGATATCCTGATCGAGTGGTTTTGCTCGTTTCGTCATCCTGCCCCACGTTCTGCCGGTTCTGCATGAGGAAATCATGGATCAAGAATAGAAGTGGAATCGACCTAACCGAATCGATTGAGAAGGCGATGGTGTATATCGAAAAGAAAACCGTCATCCGCGACGTTATTCTTTCCGGTGGGGACCCGCTCTTGCTCTCTGATGAATCGCTTGAAACGATCCTCATGCGGTTGCGTAAGATCTCTCATGTTGAGATCATCCGGATTGGGTCCCGTGCGCCTGTGACCCTCCCGAGTCGAGTTACTTCAAAGCTTTGTCGGATGCTGAGGCACTATCATCCGCTGTATATGATTACCCACTTCAATCATCCTTCAGAGATCACACCCCAGTCTTCCAAGGCCTGCATCCGGCTCGTTGATGCTGGGATTCCGGTCGGGAACCAGACCGTTCTGTTAAAAGGGGTCAATGATGACCCGCCCGTCATGAAAGAACTGATGCAGAAGCTTTTGATGATTCGTGTGAAGCCCTATTATATTCATCACATGGACCTGGTGGAAGGAACCTCTCATTTTCGGACCTCTGTTGAACAAGGCAAGAGAATTATGGCCAGTTTGCGCGGGCACACCTCTGGAATGGCTACCCCTTACTATGTCATTGACCTGCCCAGAGGAAAGGGAAAGGTACCCATTCTTCCGGAGGATGTGAAGAGGGATGGGAAAATCCTTTACCTACGGAATTACCGTGGTGAAATAATCGAATACCCAGATGATGCTGGAGAATAATAAAAACCACTCCAAAATTAGCAACCTCCTAATAAATCAAGAAGACACACAAAACGTCATGCTGAACTTGGTTCAGCATCTGACAACATCAAGGAATTGAGAGACCCTGAAACAACCCATGAAACAAGTTCAGGGCATGGTTCAGGGTGACAGACGGGGACTTTTGCAAGTTCATCAAGATTTCATTGCTAATTGTTAAATGCTCATTGGAAATTTTGCATTGATCATTTCATTAGAGCTCCTCCGGAGTGAAGGCGACCACTTCGTCGATGGACGGAGCATCGAGAAAGACCATCACCAGGCGGTCGATTCCAAGGGCGATTCCGGCAGAAGGAGGCATCTCTTTCAATTCGTCCAGAAATTTGTCAGGCATGGCATAAACGGATTTCCCCATCGCTCGGCGGTTCTCGTTTTCCTTCTCAAAACGCCTTCTCTGTTCTTCGGGATCGACCAATTCCGAAAATCCATTCGCCAGCTCAACCCCGCCGACATAAAGCTCGAATCGTTCCGCCGCGCTCTTATCTTGAGGCGCCAGGCGTGCCAGTGCCCCCCTTTGAGCAGGATAGTCATAGAGAAATGTGGGCTTCCTTGTTCCGAGCCTCGGCTCAATGTCCCGGATCATAATCTCATCAAACCAATCGTTCCTTAACGCCTCTTCCACAGAGGCTCTTGCGTACTGATGAAAAGCCTCTCTCACTGAGATCTTGTCCCAGGGGTTGGTCAGATCGATTGCTTGGCCACGAAAGAAGAGTTCTTTTTCGAACCCGACCTCCCTAGCTACGGCCTGAATGAGAACGGTGCATTCCTCCATCAGCGTCCAGTAATCAATACCCGAATGATACCACTCCAGCAGGGTGAACTCCGGGATATGCTGGGTACCCCTCTCTCCCCCCCTCCAGCACCGACAGATCTGAAAGATCTTCTCGTAGCCTGCCGCCAGCATGCGTTTCATGCAGAGTTCAGGAGAGGTGTGAAGAAACCAGGGCTC
>CAYMTD010000334.1:0-3263 GCA_964393245.1 uncultured Syntrophaceae bacterium | reverse complement strand
CTAACCTTCTTTCTTCTCCTCGTCCTCCTGTTTGTTCAGAAAGGCTTGTATATAGATGATCTTATCCTCTTTTGCTCCCTCCCCCTTCACCTCCCCGGAAGGGACCTGCCCTGACTGCTTATAAGCCTCTTCCAATCTATGAATCATCCCCTGAAGTTTCAGATCCTGTTCGACGAGATGGTTGACCTGTTGACTAAAGAAATCGCTGGCCTTTTCAAGTTCAGTCAAGTCCATATCCACCTCCGCCAAATGGAAAAGACTCCTAACCACAGAATGGACCACCTTCATATTCCTTGTCTGCAGATACTGAGGCGCATGACCCCATAGACTCATTGCTTTCAATCCCCTTTTTCTGGCTGACTCCAGGATAAAAGTGTGGATGCTGATGGGACCTGTGTATTCAGTCAGTCCTAACCCGGCCTGAATCACCTTTTCTCTCAGATCCTCATGATTGACCAAGGCGCTTACCATCGGAGGATAGGTGTGTGGAATGTAGTCATACGTGCCACCCAGCGTGAAGATCTCAGAGACTTCAAAATCCTTCGCGAGATCGAAGAGAAGATCCACGAAGAGATTCCAGCGAAGATGCGGCTCGACTCCTTGGAAAAGGATGAAATCCTTCGAACAAAACCCTTTTGAATAGTAAAAATGATTCCCCGGAAATTTTAACTCAACCAGCCTTCCCTCTTTGATGATGGCCACCGGCCGGCAGACCGAGAGTTCGTGGAAATCTTCTATGGGTATGGAAGCAAACTTCTTGGCCTCCAGCTTCCCCACGAGAAACTGGAGGGCTCCTGAGGATACCTCGGCTGCATTGGGCCATCCTTCAAATCCCATGGCCAGAATAGGCTTTTTCAAATCTGGTTTTTCGAGGTAGACGATTTCTTCCATGTCAAAATATGATGAAGTCGTAAAAAGTCGTCATTCCCGTGAAAACGGGAATCCAGGGAATTCTAACTACATGAAAATACTGGATTCCTGCCTCCGCAGGAATGACAAAAAATCCCTTTTCAGACTTTTTACGAAACCATCAAATATAATATCCCGTACCTCCTCGGGTGTCAATCTGACTTCCTCACTTTGGCATTGCCAACCAGACTTCGAAGAGTCTACTAGTTAGCTGCCTTGCGAATGAGAGGCCCCTCGGGCCCTCTTCCAACTGTTCGATCCATTCTTCTGGAAGCCCACGCTCCCCCACATGGGCCCCGACAATCGCCCCAACCATGCCAGCGATGGTATCTGTGTCCCCTCCGAGAGAAATGGCTGCTCTGATAGCATCTTGAAAGTTAGGACTGTAGGTCAGCGCAAGATAGGAAGCACTTGGAACGGAGCGATGCGCCTCCATTCCATTTCCAAGGCGGCGCGCGATCTCTCCGGTTTCTATCTTCTCACCCTGCGCGAACATATTCTCCATTTCATTTAAGGCCTTTTGGTATTCCACCGGCCCGGGCCAGAGAATCTCTCTCAGCTCGACAAGGAACTCGTCTTTTTTGAAAGGCCTCTTGGGGTCTTGAAGCAAGGCCAATCCAACGGAAGATGCCTGCATTACAGCCCCCCATTGTCCCAGCGGATGGGTATGAGTGATATTGGCCTGGTCGATGGCAGCCTTTTGAAGACCCTTTGAATCATGATGATAAAAGAGGCCAACGGGAGATACCCGCATGGCCGCACCGTTTCCAAAGGAGCCTTTTTCGAAAGCAATTCTCGACACTTGATGCCATGCAGCCCCAGCCCTGAGAGCGAGGATAGCTTTGATCGCTCCCATCCCGTAACCACGGGTAAGATCACAAGATTGTCGGAATTTATTTGCTATATGATCTGGATCCACTTTGCCCGATTCGACGATCGATTCCGCCAGGGCAAGGGTCATGTCTGTATCGTCCGTGTAAGCCCTTGTAAACTTCTCTGACAGGGTGCTCAGGTAAAGTACAGTTTGATCAGGGCTCATTCCTTCGAAGCCCGCTCCAAAGGCATCGCCGAGAAAACAGCCCAGGATCGCGCCACGGAACTTGTCCTTGAGGAGGTCCTTGGAGATCATATCGATCATCCCCCTTTACAAAAGGGGGAGGCTTTTTCTCCTCCCTCTACTAAAGCCTGCCTGCCGGCAGGCAGGGGAGGTTGGGAGGGATTATGATGGATGGCCAGCATTCATACCAAGGATCTATAAAGGCCTTCCTACGATTATTTGATAGGCCTCAAGATATTTTTCTCGAGTTTTTTGTACGATCTCCTCCGGCAGTTGAGGCGCCGGAGGACTCTTGTCCCATCTCAAAGAAAGGAGGTAATCTCTTAAGAACTGTTTGTCAAAACTCTTCTGGGAACCCCCGGGACGGTACTCACTCTTTGGCCAGAACCTCGAAGAATCCGGTGTTAGAAGCTCATCAATAAGCAGAAGTTTTCCGCCTTTGATTCCAAACTCCATCTTCGTATCAGCGATGATGATTCCCCGCTGTTCTGCAAAATCCCGGGCCTTCTGATAGATTGCCAGAGAAAGAGCTTTTAACTCATGAGCTAAATCCTTTCCAACGATCTTCTCCACCTTCTCAAACGAAATATTTTCATCGTGAAGGCCAACCTCTGCTTTGGTGGCTGGAGTGAAAATGGGTTCTTCCAGTCTCGAGGACTCCAAGAGTCCTTTTGGAAGTTTGATGCCACAGACTTCTCCGGTCTTCTGATATTCCTGCCAGCCTGAACCGGAGAGGTAACCCCTCACCACGCACTCAACCGGCAGAGGCTCTGTTTTCACCACGAGCATGGAACGACCCATCAGATCTTCCTTGTAAGGTTGGCACTCCTTTGGAAAGTCCTCCACCTCCGTCGAGATGACGTGATTCGAGATAATGTCTTTCGTCAAGTCAAACCAGAATTTGGAGAGTTGCGTCAATACCCTACCCTTGTCCGGAATGGGATTGGGCATGACCACATCGAACGCTGAGATCCGATCCGTCGCAACAATCAGGAGCCGATCTCCAAGATCGTAGATGTCTCTGACCTTTCCCCTACCCTTGAGCGTTAATGATTTGAATTCCGTCGTTGAAATCACATTCGATGCCATACAACCCTCCTTCATTCCCCGTCCTTCCACCCAGATTCCGACTTAAAAGTCGTCATGGCGAGGGAACCAAAGCAATCTCGGCTTTTACAATGAGATTGCCATGCCTGCGTGCCGTAACGTCACTTCGGCGTGCAGGCATGCACCTTGCAGGTGCTCGCAATGACTTATTGCGAAAAGGCTTTAGGTTTCTAAATCGGGATTTAGGTTC
>CAYMTD010000333.1:0-3264 GCA_964393245.1 uncultured Syntrophaceae bacterium | reverse complement strand
GAGATGGACATCATCGCCAGAGAGAAAGATACCCTGGTCTTCATTGAGGTAAAGAGCAGGACGTCGACGGCCTTCGGCCCTCCACAGTTGGCGGTAAATTCAACCAAGCAGACCCAACTTTCGAAAGTAGCCTTGTATTTCTTAAAGGAAAAAAAACTTCAAGATGTGAAGGCCAGATTTGACGTGGTGGCCATCCTCCTCGGTCCCAGAGGGGAAGAGATTGAACTGATCAAAGATGCGTTCGATCTAAAGTGGGTGTGAAAAGATGGCGGCTTCGATGCCGGAGATCGCCCTTCCTATTGACATCCAACGATGAAGTGGGCTATGGTAAAGGCGTTTAGGAAGATCTTCCCTCCTTTTATCGTCCTCCGTTAATAAAAAGAGGGTTTCGAGGAAAAGCTGAATTTGAGAATCCGACTCATTGATCCGGCCTATGACGATCCCTTTGTTAGCCATACGCAAACGGTGATCAAGAAAATTTGGTTTGCCCATCTCACGTTGACCACCTTAGCGGCGCTCACCCCCGACGACATCGATGTGAAAATCACCGACGAGAATGTAGAACCGATCAACTTTGAGGAAGAGGTCGACTTGGTGGGCATCACCGGTATGGTATTACACGCCCCCAGGGCCTATCAAATCGCTCAACGATTTCGACAGAGAGGAATTCCAGTCGTCATGGGCGGGCCTCATGCGTCGAGCTGTCCATTTGAAACCAAGAAACATGTCGATGCCGTCGTAATTGGCGAAGCGGAGAATATCTGGAAGGGATTGATTGAGGATTTCAAGAACGGATGCTTGAAACCTTTTTATAAAGCAGGCACCTTCTGCTCTATGAAAGGATTCCCTCCGCCCAGGCTCGATCTTCTTCGTCAAGAGGCTTATATGACAGTCAACTGTGTTCAGACGACCAGGGGCTGTCCTTACCAGTGTGATTTTTGTCATGTCACCCATTTTTTTGGAAAGACCTATCGCTGTCGACCGGTTGAAGAGGTTATTAAAGAGGTGAAGCGGTTGGAAGGGGATTTTGTTGTCTTCATCGATGACAACATCGCCGGGAACCGTATTTATGCCAAAGAGCTCTTTACGCGATTAAAACCCCTTGGAAAGAAATGGGCCAGCCAAGCCAGTATGACCCTCGCCCGGGACCCTGAACTCCTGAAACTCGCAGCCGAGAGCGGGTGTGTCTCTCTATTTCTGGGAATCGAATCCCTGTCTCCGGAGAACTTGAAGGATGTGAATAAGGGGTTTAATCAGGTGCCGCTCTACGAGGAAGCCATCAGAGCCCTGCATGACCATGACATTATGGTGCTGGCAGGATTGATTTTCGGTTTGGATCATGATGATGAGGGGGTTTTTGAGAAGACCCTTAGGTTCTGTGAACGGAATAAGATCGAACTTCCAAGTTTCTTCGTTCTAACGCCCTTGCCAGGGACCCCCGTCTTTCAAAAGATGGAATCCCAGGGAAGGCTTCTGCACCGGGATTGGTCGAAATATAATGGAGCAACGGTAGTCTTCAAACCGAAATTAATGACCGAGGAGACACTTCAACTCGGATTTGACTGGGTATGCAAGGAAGCCTATTCTTGGAAGTCCATCTTCAAGAGGGTCTTTCATCCCCAGCAGCGATTCTTTACCCGGGTTGTCTCCAATTTGGCGTATCGGAACATTGCCCAGAGAACACCAGAGGGTGGACTTCCGAGCCTCTCAAGGATCTTACAGAAATTGAACGAAACGATCCCTCTCGGGAATACACGAGATCTGTTCCAAACGGTTGGAGAAAAAATTACCGAGAAGAGAGTACAAATTAGTCAAAAGGCTGCGGAAACCCTCCAGCTTTATTCTACCTATAATGAGCGGCTGAAAACTCTATTTATCAGGTTAGAAGGGTCGATGGATCGGCAGGGGGCCAAGGAGCTGGTGAAGAGGCTCAGAGGAGCCTTGTCCGATAGGATTGAACAGGTGATTGTTGATTTCAACGATGTAAGAGCTTTTTCTTCAGAGGCGATGGCCTTTCTTTCCAGATGGGGTTTCCTCCAAACGGAGGAAGGAAAACTCTGGAGAGCGATAACCCCCTCACTCCAAAACCGATAAGGGAAAGAGATCCCGTCATCGGGAGTACCTTCGAACAGCTTTCTGCCTTCTCCTTCGGGCTTCGCGCTGTTTTCTCTTTTTCTTGACGGAAGGTTTCTCATAGAAGCTTCTCATCTTCAATTCCTTCAGGATGCCATCCCTGATCATTTGGCGCTTGAGCGACTTAATCGCATTCTCGATCTGGTTGTTCTGAACTTTAATTTCCAAGGAGATCTCCTCGACCTGTTGCTGACAGGTTCTCTTTTGTGGATCAACCTACTCGTCCCCTGAAGCTCTCGGGGAAGGGTTTTCTAAATAAAGTCTTGAATTCCCGAATCTCTTGCCTCATTAATTTGAAACCCCAGGACTTTCTAAAGAGTCTCTGGGGGTCGCCAAAAACTTCTTATAAAGTTCGCTAATTACATTTATGGAAGAAATTTCGCCATCTGTCAAGTCAAAAATAGATAATCATTCCCGTCGCTCATCGTAAAACTCACCGTAGGTCATCAATTCATTTGACATTGATTCGCGTTTGATTTATAAAATAGCAAACTTTGTGAAAAATTTATCAGAAGGGAGCGGGGGAAGTGTACAAGATTACATACAAGAGGGAAATGGCTGAAAATACGGTGTGTCACCTGAGAGTTGAAGCACCCCGAATTGCCCGAAAAGCAAAACCAGGGCAGTTCGTCGTGCTGAGAGCAAATGAGACAGGAGAGAGAATTCCTCTGACTATGGGAGGAACAGACCCCCCGGCCGGGACGATCGACCTCATCTTTCAGGTTGTCGGAAAGACAACTGCGCTTCTAAGGACCTTTAATGTGGGGGACTCCATCCAGGATATTATTGGGCCATTGGGAAGGCCCACCCATGTCGAAAATCTTGGGACGGTGATCTGCGTGGGCGGGGGAACCGGCGTGGCCGTGATGTACCCGATTACTAAAGCCTACAAAGAAGCGGGAAACCACGTGATCGCGATCATAGGGGCTCGGACAAAAGATCTATTGATCTTAGAAGAGGAGATGAAAGCGGCCAGTCATGATCTGAGAGTGACGACCGATGATGGAAGTTATGGCGTGCATGGATTCGTGACCGATGTACTGCGGAAAATCTTGGATGAGCGAAGAGATGTGAAATTGGTTGTTGGCATCGGCCCCGTGCCCATGATGAAGTTCTTATGCAAATTGACCA
>CAYMTD010000332.1:1771-3297 GCA_964393245.1 uncultured Syntrophaceae bacterium | reverse complement strand
ATCAACCCTCTTTCTTATGTGGCCTCAGAGGAGGACCTGAATCGGCTCTCCTTCAATAATTTTCCCCTGTTGAAGAATTATCGCACCTACATTCGCTATATCGGTCAGCCTTTTTATGTGAAGGGGGTTTCGAAGGAGAAAAATTTCTGGATGTATTCCCTCAAATCTCCGATTTATCACCTGACCGTGGGCAGAGGCTGCCCTGTCCAGTGCACCTGGTGTAGCGGAAACATCCCGTCACAGATGACGATCACGGGCCGGGGAAAAGTCACCTTTCGAGGAATCGAGGAAGTCCTGCAGACAATCCAGGAGGCGCTCTCCTACGGGTATGAAACCTTCCACATCTGTTTCGATCCTTCTCCCCAGAACCCAGACTATTTCTTAAGGCTCTTTTCCCGCATCCGTGAAGAGGGATTCAAGATGGAGTGTTTCTTCGAATCCTTCGGGCTTCCCACGCTCGATTTTATCAAATCCTTCAAAGAGACCTTTCCGGGACCTAAATCCCTGATTGCCCTTTCGCCTGACGTGGGATCGGATCGATTGAGAAAGATCCACAAAGGACATCCCTACACCAACCAGGCGCTGATGGACTGCCTGGCCCAGTTGAAAAGGCACGGCGTGTTCTGCGATGTCTTTTTCACAGTCGGTGTGGCCTTTGAGAAAGCAGATGACGTCCAGCAGACCCTTCAGCTCCAGAAGAAGATTCGGGACCGTTACGCCAATGTGAGAGGGATACGTACGTTTACGATTGAGATGGAACCGGGTTCCCCCTGGCATGTTGATCCCAAGGTCTTCGGCGTAGAGACTCACCTCAAGAATTTCGTCGATTATTATCGCTATCATTCGGGAAAAGAAAATGCCTTTTCTTCTCTGGGATATTGGCTTCCCGATTATTTCCCTGAAGCAAGAAATGAGGTGGATTTCGAGACAAGGCTACAGAAGGTCAAGTGCCGCCATTTCTGCTTCATCCATCCAAATGCGAGAAGGTCGTCGACGCCGTTCTGGGGAAGGCGGCTCTGCGACCTGTCGAGCCTATTCTGGAAAATGAAAGGGTTGATGGGAAAGAAGGTGATGGGCTAACAGATTCAAGGGATTGGCGATTCCTGCCGAAGCAGGAGCAGCAATGCCCCGTAGGCACTGGCAGGCGGCTACACCCTTTCCAATCTCTGGCTGATGACCCGTTTGAAGGCGCTCACCACTTCGGGGTCGAACTGTTTCCCCGACTTAGCAACGATTTCCTCCACGGCATTCCAGGGTTGCATCCCCTTGCGGTAAGGCCGGTCGGTTACCATCGCGTCAAAGGCATCGGCCACGGCCACAATACGAGCCCCGAGCGGTATCTTATGCGTATCCTTTTCACTTCCCTCGATAGTTTCCATGAAATATTTGTGGTGGGCAATCACAATAGGTACTACCTCTTTCAACACCCCGCCCACGGAGGAAAGAATGTAGGCTCCTTTGATGGCATGACTGTCCATCAATTCTTTCTCCTCTGAGGTGAGGGCAGCTGCTTTGCCTAAAACGTC
>CAYMTD010000332.1:0-1671 GCA_964393245.1 uncultured Syntrophaceae bacterium | reverse complement strand
CTGACCCGTCCCTCCTCTCTCAGAATCTCGAGATGTCCCACGGCTTCGGAAACGCCCAAGAAGACTTCGAATGGGGGGAGGTCGGGGAAAAGATCCATCGCAATTTCGAAAGGATTCTTGTCTCCTCTGGCTAAGATGGCCACAATGAGTTCGGCACGTTCCCGATGGTGAGCAAAGATCTTCTGGATGAGGCCCTTGGGATTGTGGATTGTCTCTCCGTGACCGGGGAGGAGAAGAGCGAGGTCCATTTTTTCAATTTTCTCCAGAGAGGTTAAATAGTCTCTCAAACTCGGGTAGCGGAAAGGGAAGACATTTTCGGAGACGTTGAGGACGGGATTAGGCGTCACTTCTTTTAAGAGGTGATCGCCCGTGAAGAGAATCTTTTCCTCCGGCCAGTGAAAGCAGATCAAACCCGGACTGTGCCCAGGGCAATGAACGGTGGTCCAGTTCATCGAGTGAAAGGGAATGGCATCACCGTCTTTCAAGAAGAAAACCTCTTCCAAGGGATCAGCGAGGGATTGGGCTGATTCGATATAATGGATGGCCTCTTCAACCAAACCTTTCGGGACCCCGTTTTTTAGCAAGACCGATTTTAAGAATCCAAGCGAATGAAGGATCGACCGAATCCTTCCATACTCTTTTGAATGGATGTAAATCGGGGCGCCGGAGAGAGAGGAGAGTTTCTTCGCCTGTCCGTAATGGTCGATATGGCCATGCGTGATGAGAATGCGCTCGATATGATGAAGATCGAAGCTGAGAGCCTCCATCTCTTTTCTCAGGGCCTCGAAAGAGGCCTCTGTCTTAATTCCTGTATCAATCAGCGTCCGGGGAGAATCGTCGACGAAATAGACATTGGTCGTCTTCAGAGGAAAAGGAATAGGAAGTTGAACCATATAGATTCTGCCAAAGACCGGAGTGATCATAAAACAAAACTATCATAGAATTGTCCATTTTTCAAAGTCAGGGATTTCTCAAATTCTTCAGAAGTCTCCCAATTAAATCTTGACAAGCCACAATATTGTGCTAACCTTTTTTAGGATAAAGAGAAGGACAGAGGAGGAGAGAAGATGGGGGTGATCCCACTCACACCGAATGCGTTAACCGTTCTTGAAAAACGTTACCTGCAGAGAGACCTTCATGGAAAAGTGATCGAGAAGCCGGAGGATATGTTTCAGCGGGTGGCGAAAAATATTGCGCAGGCCGATCGATTGTATCATTCTCAAGCGGACCTCACTTCGGTCGAAGAAGAATTCTATGCCCTGATGGCGTCCTTGGATTTTCTTCCCAATTCCCCAACGCTCATGAATGCCGGCAGGGAGCTTCAGCAACTCTCCGCCTGCTTTGTCTTGCCGGTGGGGGACTCGATGGAAGAGATCTTCGATGCGGTGAAGCAGATGGCCTTGATTCAGAAGAGCGGCGGCGGAACGGGTTTCTCCTTTTCAAGGCTCAGGCCAAGAAACGATGTGGTGGGTTCCACCCAGGGGATCTCCAGCGGCCCGGTCTCTTTTATGAGTGTTTTCGACACCGCCACGGAGGCGATCAAACAAGGGGGAACCCGAAGGGGGGCGAACATGGGTATCCTTCGAGTCGACCACCCCGATATCCTCGATTTCATTCAATGCAAAGAGGGCGATCACCACTTCAACAATTTCAATATCTCGGTTGCAGCCA
>CAYMTD010000331.1:0-3314 GCA_964393245.1 uncultured Syntrophaceae bacterium | reverse complement strand
ATCGACGGTCAGTACTTTGGTAAGATGAGTCCTGGAAAGGTGGAGGGGACCTTGAAAAGATTTCAATCTGATAGAAAGAAGGAGGGGACGAATGTCAAGACTTAGTTCTCCTCAGGAGCTGGAGAAGTTGAGAAATGATATCCTCAGCGTGAGAGATCCCAACCAAACCTTGATCACGGTTTGCGGTGGAACGGGATGTCATGCTTCGGGATGTCATGCTGTGGTGGATGCCTTGAAAAAGGTCATCCAAGAGAAGGCGGAAGGCAATGGAGTTGACCTCCGAGTCACGGGGTGCCACGGCTTCTGTGAAAGAGGGCCACTGGTGGTGCTTCATCCGAGAAAGATCCTGTATCAGCGGGTGAAGCCTGACGATGCTTTGACGATCTTTGAGGAAACGGTTGTCAATGGCCGAATCGTCGAGAATCTGCTTTATGACCATCCGGCTACAGGAGAGAGGATCGTCACTGAGGAGGATGTGCCATTCTACCAGAAACAGAAGCGAATCATATTTGGAAATAATGGGAACATTGACCCAACTCGGATAGAGGACTATCTTGCTGTGGGGGGATACCGGGCGTTAGGCAAAGCCCTCTTTTCAATGAAGCCAGAAGAGATTATTCAAGAGGTGAAGAAGGCCAATTTGAGAGGTCGCGGAGGTGGTGGTTTCCCCGCCGGTGTGAAATGGGAACAGTGTCGGAACGCGTCGGGGAAGATCAAGTATGTGATCTGTAATGCAGATGAAGGAGACCCTGGCGCCTATATGGATCGAAGCCTTTTAGAAGGGAATCCGCATAGTGTCTTGGAGGGCATGATTATCGGGGCATACGCCATCGGAGCCCATGAGGGGTATGTATTTGTCCGGCACGAATATCCCCTGGCTGTTGTAAATATCGGGATTGCCATTGAGCAGGCTCGAGAATGGGGGCTTCTTGGAAAAGATATTCTTGGATCAGGCTTTGAGTTTGATGTGCAGATCAGCCGGGGAGGGGGCGCCTTTGTGGCAGGAGAATCAACAGCCCTCATGGCCACCATTGAGGGGAATGTTGGGGAGCCTCGGGCTAAGCATATTCATACCGTTATAAGTGGTCTCTGGGATAGGCCGACCAATTTGAACAATGTGGAAACCTGGGCAAACGTTCCAGTTATCATCGAACAGGGTGCTGACTGGTATACTCAAATTGGTACCGAGGGAAGCAAAGGGACAAAGATCTTCTCCCTTGTCGGCAAGGTGAATAATACGGGCTTGGTTGAAGTTCCTATGGGAATTACCCTTAGAGAGATCGTTTATGATATCGGAGGCGGAATTCCGGGTGGGAAGAAGTTCAAGGCCGTTCAAACCGGAGGACCGTCCGGAGGATGCATTCCTGAGTCCCTGTTGGATCTCCCGGTCGACTTCGATCGGTTGACGGAAGTGGGTTCGATGATGGGTTCGGGCGGGATGATCGTGATGGATGAGTCGACCTGTATGGTTGATGTAGCCAAGTATTTTATGAACTTTCTCAAAGACGAATCCTGCGGGAAGTGTACCTCGTGCCGTGAAGGGACGAAGCGAATGCATGAGATCCTGACCGAGATTACCGAAGGCAGAGGGACGATCGATCACCTCTCTCTCCTCGAAGATCTGGGCTGGGTGACAGCAGAGGCCTCGATGTGTGCGCTGGGAGG
Organism: uncultured Syntrophaceae bacterium; assembly: GCA_964393245.1. GTDB lineage: Bacteria > Desulfobacterota > BSN033 > BSN033 > UBA1163 > CAYMJV01. Next base: position 1,649 of record CAYMTD010000331.1, on the reverse strand, counting down.
AACGGCCCCCAATCCGGTGCTCTCCACCCTCCAGTATTTCCGAGATGAATACGAAGAACACATTATCAACAAGCGGTGCCCGGCGAAGGTGTGTCGGGCTCTGCTCCGGTATCGAGTGATCTCCGAAGTCTGTAAAAGGTGCGGAGCCTGTGCAAAAGTCTGCCCCTCGGAAGCAATCAGTGGTAAGAGGAAGACCAAAAAAGAGGAGGGAACGCCGTTCAAGATCGATGCAAGAAAATGTATCCGGTGCGGGATGTGTTTTGAGGCATGTAAGTTTGAGGCCGTGGAGATCCAATAGAATTGCGGATTGCAGATCGCGGATTGCGGATTGAAAAATTTAAATTCGAAGTTAGATGTTCCTAAAGAGAAGGAGTGCCTATGATTCCCTTTACAATTGATGGGCAGCCGGTTGAAGGAAGAGAAGGCGGGAATGTCTTAGAAGTGGCTTTGGATGCGGGAATTGAAATTCCTCACCTCTGCTACCATGAATCTGTGAAGCCGTATGGCGCATGCCGTCTCTGCCTAGTTGAGGTGGCGAAAAACGGGAGGCCGCGGATGACCACCTCCTGCACCTATCCGGTGTTGGAGGGGATCGAAGTCTCCACCCGCAGCGATAGGATTCTCCGCGCGCGCCGCATGATCATCGAGCTCATCTTGGCCATGTGCCCTGCTGATAAATTGATTCAGGAGATGGCCAGGGAGATGGGTGCTGAGCAGGTCCGTTTTAAGAAAGAGGACAAGGACTGTATTCTCTGTGGGCTATGCGCAAGAATCTGCGACGAAGTGGTGGGAGCCCATGCCATTCAATTTGCCTCTCGGGGGGACCGCCGCGAGATGATTCCACCTTTCGGGGGAGAAGCGATGAACTGCATTGCCTGCGGCGCCTGCGTGGTCGCTTGTCCTGTGGACGTGATCAAGATGAAGGAGGAGGGAGATCAACGGACCATCATCCGTTGGAAACGAACCCTTCCAATGAAAAAGTGCAAGATCTGCGGAAATAGCTTCGCTCCCTGGTTTCAGTTAGAGAAGTTTAGAGAGAAGGCGAAACTCCCAAAAGACTTCTACGAGGTCTGCTATACCTGCCGTACTTAACCCTGCCGCGTGAACCTCTGCGTCCGAGATCTGAAATCTTCTACCCCGACGTCAGGATTGACATCTCCTATCAATTGGATTATATTTTGTCTGTATTCTGTTGGAGGTGAATCCTATGGTTCAGGTGAAATGGGAGCCTTTTCGAGATTTGATGGCCATGCAGGACCGGATGACCCGACTCTTTGACGAGACGCTTTCTCGCATTTGGAAGGAGGAGGTGCCTCGTGGAGTTTGGTCTCCGCCTGTTGACATTATGGAAAGAGGGAGTGAGGTCATCCTCAAAATAGATCTTCCGGAGATGAATCAGAATGAGATCGAAATTAAGGTGGAAGAGAACACCCTGATCATTTCAGGGGAGAGGAGATTTATCAAGGAATCCCCCGATACCAATTACCTACAGATTCAGAGACCTTTCGGAAGCTTCCAGCGAACCTTTGCGCTTCCAAGGGGGATTGACCAGGAAAGGATTAAGGCAGGCTACAAGGATGGTGTTCTGCGCATCGTCCTTCCCAAAAAGGTTGATATCCGTCCTAAACAGATTACCGTTGAGGAAATCT
>CAYMTD010000330.1:0-3320 GCA_964393245.1 uncultured Syntrophaceae bacterium | reverse complement strand
AGAAGAGGGTGAAGGAGATTATTGTCGAGCAATTGGGGGTCAATGAAAGCGAGGTTACACCGGAAGCGAAGTTTGTGGATGACCTGGGGGCCGATTCCCTCGACCTGGTCGAATTGGTCATGGCTTTAGAGGAGGAGTATAATATGGAGATCTCCGACGAGGATGCTGAAAAGATTCTCACGGTTGGGGATGCGATCGAATACATCCAGTCCCATGCCAATGCTTAAGGGAGCGGCTGTCGGCCTGCTCATCTGAGGTCTGGTCACCCCGACATAAGAGGGAGGGCATTTCAAGGAGGGAAGATCTTTTGAGGCGAAGGGTTGTCATCACAGGATTGGGACTTGTCATCCCCAACGGGATCGGTGTTGATACGGCATGGAAGAATATCTGCGAGGGGAGGTCAGGAGTTGGCCGTCTAACACGGTTTGATCCAAACGGTCACGATACGAAGATCGCAGCCGAGGTGAAAGGGTTCAACCCAGAGAATTACATTGAAAAGAAAGAGATCAAGAAGATGGACCTCTTTATTCAGTATGCCCTGGCAGCAACCAAGGAGGCGACGGAAAACAGCCAGCTACAAATTGGGCCGGAAAACTCCGAAGACGTAGGCGTGATCGTCGGTACGGGACTGGGAGGCCTTCCGACCATTGAAAAATACCATCAGGTCCTGCTCGAGAAAGGACCGAGCCGAATTACTCCTTTCTTCATCCCTATGCTCATTGCCAATCTGGCTTCAGGGCAGATTGCCATCCACTGCGGGGCGAAGGGACCCAACACTTGTGTTGTAACGGCATGTGCGACGGGAGCCCACTGCATTGGAGACGCCTATCGAGCGATTGTCTATGGAGACGCAAGAGCAATGATAGCAGGAGGAACAGAGGCCAACATTACTCCCTTGACGATCGGCGGATTCAATGCCATGAAGGCCCTCTCTACGCGAAACGACGAGCCTGAAAAAGCCTCCCGTCCTTTTGAAAAGAATCGGGATGGATTCGTGGTTGCCGAGGGAGCAGGCATCCTCATCCTAGAGGAACTCGAATTTGCATTAAAACGAAAAGCAAGGATTTATGCAGAAATCGTCGGCTATGGGTATACGGGCGACGCTTACCACATTACCGCTCCTTCACCGGACGGGGAGGGGGCGGCCAGGTGTATGCGGATGGCCATCCGGGATGCAGGACTGAAACCGGAGGACATTGACCATATCAATGCCCATGGAACCTCCACGCCCCTGAATGACGCCACCGAAACACAAGCGATCAAAACCGTCTTCGGAGAGCATGCTAAGAAAATTCCCATCAGTGCGACCAAATCGATGACCGGCCATCTGTTGGGAGCCGCTGGAAGCACCGAAGCCATCTTTACCATCTTGAGCCTGCGGGATGGAATCCTTCCCCCTACCATTAACTACGAGGAGCCGGATCCAGAGTGCGATTTAGACTACGTCCCCAATGTGGCCAGACGTCAACCGATTCAGATAGCCATATCCAATGCCTTCGGATTTGGCGGGACCAATGCCACCCTCGTCTTCAAAAAATATACAGGATAGGATCATGCAAATCGGATTGGCCTGTGACCACGGCGGCTTCGAACTGAAAGAAGAGCTGAAGACTTATATCCAATCGTTGGGTTTTGAACCTGTTGACCTGGGAACCTTCAGCGAGGATTCTGTGGATTACCCCGATTATGGTGTTCCCGTGGCTGCCAAGGTTTCCAGGGGAGAATTGGAGAAAGGGATTCTCATCTGTGGCACGGGGATTGGGATGTCTATCGTTGCTAATAAATTTCCAAGGGTGAGAGCGGCCCTGGTGAACGATCTTTACTCCTCCCGGTTCAGCAGAGAACACACCGATGCTAACATCCTGGTGATCGGAGGTCGGGTGGTGGGAAAGGAATTAGCCAAGGAGATTGTTAAGGTGTGGTTGAATACTGCCTTTGCGGGGGGCAGGCACAAAAGGCGGCTGGAAAAGATCGAAGCCCTCGAAAAGGAAAACTTCAAGAAATAATATTGCAGATTTCAGGTTTCAAATTGCAAATAGAAAATCTGAAATCTAAAATTTGAAATTTGAAATTTGTTCTGCCACATGATGGCTCATCCTTGAAAAAGAAAGAAATAAAACAGATTCCTCGCCACAGACCCACCTGGGAAGAATATTTCATGGACATCACCCATCTCGTTGCGAAACGATCGACTTGCTTGCGCAGGCAGGTTGGGGCTGTTCTCGTTAGAGACAAAAAGATTCTGGCTACCGGTTACAATGGTGCTCCTTCCGGGTTGGACCACTGTCTGGAAATCGGTTGCCTTCGAGAGAAGCTTCGGATCCCCTCCGGAGAAAGACATGAGCTCTGCCGAGGGCTCCACGCGGAGCAGAATGCCATCATCCAGGCCGCCTATCACGGTGTGGAGATCCGGGGGGCTACGCTTTACTGCACAAACCATCCGTGCATCATCTGTTCGAAGATGATCATTAATGCGGGCATCCAGAGGATTGTTTTCGAACAGGGTTACGCCGATGCCCTGGCCAAGCAGATGTTAAAAGAGTCGAAGATAAAGGTCGAAAAATTCAACAGGAGACACTAATCTGAAGGTAGAAAGTGGAAAGTGGAAGCGAGTGAAAGAATCGTTCATCCACTCTCCGCCCTCCACCTTCCCCATTCGAGCATCGAGGGTGCAATGAAATGTCCCTTCTGCAATCATTCAGAGAGCAAAGTCGTTGACTCCCGCCTCAGCAAGGATAAGGAGATGATTCGGCGGAGGAGGGAATGCCTGAGTTGTAAGAAACGATTTACCACAAGCGAGAGGGCAGAGGAAGCTCTTCCCATGGTGATTAAGAAGGACGGAAGGAGGGAGGTCTTCAACCGACTCAAGATCTTTAATGGGTTGAAGAAAGCCTGTGAGAAGAGGCCTATCAGTGTCAACATCATTGAGAAGATTGTCAGTCGAATTGAGCAGCATTTTCAGGAAAAAGGCGAGAGAGAGGTCAAGAGCTCTGAAATCGGGGATAAGGTAATGGAGGAACTGCATCGACTAGATGGCGTTGCTTATGTCCGCTTCGCCTCAGTCTATCGTCAGTTTAAGGATACCCAAGAATTCATGGACGAACTAAAAGACCTTCTTGCAAATAAGAATAAGGAAGAGACGAAGAAGAAATAACCAAGTTCCCTGCCTACCGGCAGGCAAGCACCAAATTCCAAATAATACCCAAATCCCAATGACCTAAGTTTCATAGAAAAAGAAGTTTGGGTCATTTGGAAATTGGTTATCAGGCCCTTAGGGAATTGATATCGACAAAAGATTGTCGATGTTGAGTTATTGAAAA
>CAYMTD010000329.1:0-3320 GCA_964393245.1 uncultured Syntrophaceae bacterium | reverse complement strand
GATGCGGTGCCGGTCATGCTGATCTTCTTTCCGGTCCTCCTCCCTGCTGCGACTAAACTCGGAGTGGATCCAATCCATTTCGGGGTCATTGTAGTGATCAACTTGATGATCGGATTGTTGACGCCGCCCATCGGAGCGCTCCTATTCTTAGAGGCCAAAATTGCGGATCTCGAGTTCGACGTTCTGGTCAGGCATATCTGGCCGTATACCCTTGCGCTAATCATCGTGCTCTTTCTCTGCACCTACATCCCACAATTGGTGCTATACATCCCGTACCTGATTCTGTAGGGAGGTCCCGATGAAGTCTTGGATCGTACGAGCAGTAGGAAGCCTAGAATGGTTTACGGGCACTCTTTTTCTGGCTCTCTTCCTGTTAAACATCCTGCGCATCTTCTTACGGTATTTCCTTGGGGTCGCCTGGCTATGGGAGCCGGACTTTTCCCGTCTCTTGTTTATCTGGATCGTCTTCATTGGCGCTACGGTGCTCTATGTTGGAAGAGGTCATCTGGTGGTGGATTACTTCTTAAACCGTATGCAACCAAAAACCCGGGAACGCACGCATTTCATAATCGATCTGACGACCGTCATTTTCTTAGTCATACTTGTTTGGAAAGGCATCGAGGTCACAAAAGTGCGCATGAGGATTCCTTTCGACACCTGGGACCTTCCCACTGGTTATGCCTACATGGCCGTTCCCATATGCAGTGCCATCATGATCATTGTTACCCTTGTAGGATGGGTGACCTTATATGGGACAGGAGGAATAGATGAACGCTGAGGCGATTTTTTATAAAAACACTATTTCGGAGATCATGGACAAAATCCTCGGAGAGATTGAAACGATTCAGAAAGCCTCCCGCGTCGTGGCTGAGTCTGTCGCCAGAGAAGAACCGGTTCATGTCATTGGCCCTGGTGGACATTCCAATATGGCTGCCGAGGAGGTCCTCTGGCGAGCAGGCGGGCTGGCACCGATCAATGCGATCTTGGACCCGGGAACCAATCTCATTCATGGCGCGAAACGGTCCAATTTTATTGAACGTACGCCAGGATACGCCTTAAGAGTGCTGGATGCCTATCGGGTTGGGCAAAAGCCCGGGGAGGTGATCATTATCGTCAATGCCTACGGCGTCAACTCTATGTGTATCGATACGGTCTTAGAGGCAAAAAAGCGAAGGATGATCACGATCGGCATCACCTCCCGTTCCTTTGCAGATGTTCTCCCCAAAGATCACCCTTCACGCCATCCCTCTGGGAAAAACCTCTACCAGGAGGTGGACCATTTTCTAAATTGTCATCTCCCTTATGGAGATGCGGTGGTGGAGATAAAGGGCTGTCTCCAGAAGACAGGCCCGACCTCCACTTTCTGCAACGTCTTCACGATCAACTTGCTCATGATCGAGACGGTAAAAAGATTGATGGAAATGGAAATCCAGCCTCCTCTTTGGATGAGCGCCAATCTTCCAGGTGGGGACGAAGCCAACCGTTCTTTGGAGGAGAAATATATTCCGAGAATCAAGCATTTAGGGTAGGACCATGAGCCGACCTAAGAAGAAAGGATGAGAGAATGAAAGCTGTCGTCAAATACGGGAAGGGAAAGGGCCTGGTCGAAATCAGGGACGTTCCTGAACCGAAGCCTAAGGACGACGAAGTCCTGATTGAAGTGAAAGCTGTCTCGGTCTGCGGGAGCGACCTTCATATCTATCACGACAATCATCCCTACTGGCCCCCGGTCATTTTGGGTCACGAATTCTCGGGTGTGATTGCCGATGTGGGAAAAGAGGTGAAGGCCTGGAAAGCTGGAGACCGTATTGTCAGCGAGACACGAATTGGCTCATGTGGGGTTTGCTTCCTCTGTCAGAGCGGGTTTCCGCAGGTCTGCGAGAAGAAGAGACCCTATGGTATCGGCGTGAATGGTGCTTATGCAAAGTGGGTGGCCGGCCCAGCCCGGCTCCTGCATCGGCTTCCAGACAATATCCCTTTTGAAGTTGGAGCGGCCATTGAGCCTACGGCAATCTGTGTCACATCCATTCTCGAAAGATCCCAACTTCAGGCGGGAGAGAGCGTCCTCATCACGGGTCCAGGCCCAATTGGCCTGATCTCTCTTGCCATTGCAAAGATGGCAGGGGTAAGAATGGTAGGAATCACAGGGAGGAGTTCTGCAGAGGGGATTAGGTTTCAGAAGGCAAGGGAATTAGGAGCCGATTTCATCATCAATATCGATAAAGAAGATCCTATCCAGAAGGTCTCGGCCCTGACCGATGGCCTGGGAGTGGATATTCTCATTGAAACCTCTGGAGGCGAAAAAGCGATTTCCCTGGCTTTTGAGATGGTAAGAAGACTGGGAAGGGTCTGCGCCATCGGGATATCAGGGAAACCGGAGATCTCCATCCCTTATGATCGAGGGGTCTTTAAAGCCATCCGTTTCGACTTCTGCTTCTCCAGCAGTTGGACCGCCTGGGAAAAGACGATCAGCCTTATCTCAAAGGGTCTCCTGCCGCTCGGGAAGTTGATCACCCACAAACTTCCTCTTGAAAAATGGGAGGAGGCTTTTCACCTCTTGGAAAGCCGCCAGGCCGCCAAAGTGATTCTGGTCCCGTGAGCAAAAGGTGAGTTCAGATGAAAAAGAATCAATGGAAAGTGGTCATCACGGATTGCGATCATGGGTTCATCGATGAGGAACAGAAAGAATTTGATCGGATTGGCGCAGAGCTGATCCTCGCCCAGGTAAAAGAAGAAGACGACCTGATCCGAGTCTGTCACGATGCCGACGGGCTCATCAATCAATACGCTCCCTTGACCCGAAGGGTCCTTGAAAATCTTCCGAAATGCAAGGTCATCTCTCGATACGGGGTAGGATTGGACCCCGTGGATATCAAGGCGGCAACCGACCTCGGAATCATCGTCGCCAACGTGCCTGATTATTGTGTCAATGAGGTAGCAGACCAAACTGTCTCAATGCTTTTGGCCTTGGTTCGGAAAACGGTCTTCTTCGATCAGAAGGTCAAATCCGGTCAATGGGATTTCCGGCAGGGAAGGCCAATTCATCAAATCAAGGGAAAGACCCTTGGCCTGGTTGGATGTGGGAGAATTGGCCTGGAAGTGGCAAAGAGAATTCTCTCTTTCGGGGTCTCGGTCGTGGCCTTCGATCCCTACATTCAAAAGATTCGAAGAGGAATCCGCTTGACCGACCTCGATACCCTCTTAAAGGAATCGGATTTTATCTCTATCCATTGCCCTTTGAATGAGTCAACGCGCCATCTGATTCGGGAGAAGGAATTCCAAAAAATGGAAAAGAAACCCCTTATCATCAATACGTCAAG
>CAYMTD010000328.1:0-3331 GCA_964393245.1 uncultured Syntrophaceae bacterium | reverse complement strand
CTTAGGCTTCAGGCTGTCGTGGACCGGGTAGAATTTAAGGATTATTTGACGCTGAGGGTAGAGGCAGGGCCGGAAGATCGCCCAAGACTCGAGCGGGAATTTGAAAACATTTTCAAGGAGATCTGCACAGTTAAGATTGACAAGCTGGAGCTCATCGATAAAGGAACCCTGACGGATAAGGATAGCTTGATCCTCGATCGGCGCACGTGGAAATAGAAATAGAAAGATCGGAATGATGAAATATTGGAATAATAGGTAATAGAAAATCCATAGGGGCGGCTCTCCGTGCCTGCGCGCTGTAGTGCTTCGGCGCGCAAGCGTGGCCGTTCGTTTCAGCGCTGAATTTCGGTTGCCCGGCCAAAAATCCTCGGAGGTACTTCCTACTTAGCTTGCAGGTTGGGTATTTTCTCAGGGTGACCCATCATTCCATATTAAAAGAGGATGCTTTAGCGCTTAGCGCTATGCCCTTTGCGCCTTGCGAATCATAAAGGGGGAGATTTTATGGGATCTTTAGATATTCATATTGGAGAAATTCTGGCGAGGAATGCAAGGCTGTATCCCAATGATGTGGCGCTCATTGAGAGAGTCCCAGCAGAGGGGAAAAGAAGAGAGATCACATGGAAGCAGTTTGACGAAGAGGCAAACCGATTTGCCAATGTTCTGCTGAAAAAAGGGATTAAGAAGGGGGATAAAGTCATCCATCTCATGATGAACTCCCTGGACTGGTTGATTGCTTATTTCGGCATCGTCCGCACCGGGGCCTGGGCTGTTCCCCTCAATTTCCGTTTTACGGGCCCTGATATTCAATACTGTTGCGACGTGGCAGAACCCGCCTGCGTGGTCTTCAGCGAGGAGTTTATCGATCGGGTCACTGCAATTAAAGACAATCTTCCTGTGAAACACTACATCTTCATCGGAAAAGAGATGCCGAGTTATGCAGAGTCCTTTGGAAAACTTTTGGGAAAATCGTCTCCTACTCCGCCCAATATCCCCATTGGTTATGATGATTCTTGTGGCCTCTATTTTACTTCTGGGACCACCGGACAACCGAAACCCATCCTGTTGACTCATAAGAACATGGTCTGTGCCTGCATCACAGAAAATGCCCATCATTATCAAAAGAAGCAAGATCACTTCATTCTCATCCCCCCTCTTTATCATACCGGGTCAAAGATGCATTGGTTTGGAAGCTTCATCGTCGGCGGGAAAGCCACCATCTTAAAGGGCGTGCAACCCGAATGGGTGATCGAAGCCATCCATGAGGAGCAAGCGACACTCATCTTTCTTCTCGTCCCATGGGCTCAAGATATCCTCTTAAAGCTCGACAGCGGAGAGATTAAACTGAAAGATTACAAACTCGATCAGTGGCGACTGATGCACATCGGAGCCCAGCCCGTTCCCCCTTCCCTTGTTAAACATTGGAAGGAGTACTTCCCGAAGATGCAGTATGATACGAATTATGGCCTCAGTGAATCAACAGGTCCGGGTTGCATCCATCTCGGAATCGAAAATGAACATAAGGTCGGGGCCATCGGCCTTCCAGGCTTCAATTGGGAAAGCCGCATTGTGGATGAAGAGGGAAATCCGGTCAAAAGGGGAGACGTAGGAGAACTGGTCGTTCGTGGGGATGGCGTGATGAGGGAATATTACAAAAACCCGGAGGCCACGGCCAAGGCCCTTCGGGATGGATGGCTCTATACGGGAGACATGGCAAAGCAGGATGAAGATGGGTTCATTTTCTTGGTCGACAGGAAGAAAGATCTCATCATCTGTGGAGGAGAAAATGTTTTTCCCGTGGAGGTGGAAGATTTCCTTCATACGCATTCGAGTGTCAAGGATGTCGCCGCCATTGGCCTCCCGGATGAGCGTTTGGGAGAGGTGGTAGCCGTTGTCATCTCGGTCGTTCCTGGCAAAACCCTCACAGAGGAAGAGGTGCTCAGGTTCTGCGAAAAACTGCCCAAATATAAGCGACCCCAAAAAGTTTTCTTCGGTGATGTTCCGCGCAACCCAACAGGTAAGATTGAGAAACCGAAGCTGAGGAAGCAATACGCAGGAATGGAAGAGGCCTTCAAGATAAAGTAACTTTTGCCGGTTGAAAGAGGGCTGAGGGATTTCGGAAACGGGGAAAGGGCGAACGGGCAATTCCGATAGCCAGTTCCCCTTTTTTGTTCATAAGGTGGGAAAGTTTCGCATTTTCTTGGTTTGAGGAGGGTTGGCATTTGTGTTATTTATGTAGCAGGACAAACAAGTCTTTCGCTTGAAGGAACGATGGCTTACGTATTAGGCATCGATATCGGTTCGGCCCAGTCGAAGGGGATCTGCCTTGGTGACCGTGGATTGCTCGGTTCTTTTGAGTGCCCCTCGGGAGGAGATTTCAAGCTGACGGCTGAAAGAATCCGAAAGGAATTGTTTTTTCAGACCAGGATATCACCCCAGGATATTTCGCGGACAGTGGCTACTGGGTATGGATCAAAATTGGTGAGCTTCGCAAATGAAATCAAGCCCGATATTGTCTGCCACGCAAAGGGCGTTGCTTCCCTTCTTCCCTCTGTGAGAACCGTGATTGACGTAGGAGATCTTTACACGAAGGTCCTCCGCATGGACGGTCAAGGGAGTATGCACAACTTCTTAATGAGCGGAAAGTGCGCTGGAGGCAGCGGCAGAATTCTGCTGGTCATTGCCAAGGTTCTCCAGATAAAGGTCGAAGAGATTGGAGAGTTGTCTTTAAGATCGAGAAAGAGAGTTGAGTTTAGTACTGGATGTGCGGTTTTTGCTGAATCAGAGGCGATCTCACGGCTCTCCCAAGAAGTTGGAAAGGAGGACCTTTTGGCCGGCATACACAGAGCGCTTGCAGCCCAGATCAACAGTCTGGCGGAGAGATTGGGCGTTGAAGAGGATGTGGCCATGGTGGGTGGCGGTGCAAGAGATGTGGGACTCGTTCAGGCCTTAAAGGAGATTAGAGGTCATGATATTCTTGTGCCCCAGAGGCCGCACATGACGGCAGCTTTGGGTGCAGCGATCATGGCCATGGAAAGCTTGAGGAAATTAGACTGAACTTGCCTCAGTATTATTTCAGCATCTGATAATTTTTGAAACCTAAGTCTCTGATCCTGAAACAAGTTCAGGATGACAATTCCTGTTTTGGTTCAAGATTCAAGATGACATCAGGGCAAGGAGAAGGTTGATGAATCATAAGAAAAATAGCATTTTTTCGACAGTGGAAAAGTATTACGTCGATTACGGGCTCAGGGCCAAGGAACTGAAAAACGAAGGCAAAAAGGTCATCGGCTATGTCTGTTCCTTTGTCCCTCTGGAAATCATTACAGCGGCT
>CAYMTD010000327.1:1286-3336 GCA_964393245.1 uncultured Syntrophaceae bacterium | reverse complement strand
TTTCTAAATGATGAACCGCTAAGGGCAAAGGGCTAAGAGCATAGGGTTTGAAAACCCTATGCGCTATGCTCCGTGCGCTTTGCAAAGGCTTCTATGTCTGATCCAGTACAAATTCTTGTCATTGACGACGAACAGATCATGAGGGAAGGATGCTCACGAATCCTTTCCAAGGACGGCTGGACGGTCATCTGCGCCGAGAATGGAACAAAGGGGCTTGAAGAGATCAAAACCTACTCAGAAAAGTTTGATGTCATCCTTCTCGACCTGATGATGCCTGGCATGAGCGGCATGGAGGTTTTGGATCATGTTCACGCCCTCGATCCAAATCTTTTGGTCATCGTCATCACGGGATATGCCACAGTGGAGTCGGCGGTTGAGGCAATGAAGAAGGGGGCTTACGATTTTATCCCCAAACCCTTCACACCGGATCAGCTCCGCATCATCGTCCGCAGGGCATTGGAGAAGAGGACGCTTCAGAAGGAAACGGAGTTTCTTCGGCTGGAGCGAGAAAAATCCCTCCGGGACATTGCCACAGAGAAATCGAAGATAAAAACCATCATTAATTGCATGGGTGATGGCGTTTTGGTTTGCGATCGAGATGGCTGCATCGTGCTTTCCAACCCGGCCGCCAGCCGGATGCTCAAGGTACCCGAAGCAACCCTCCTGGGAAATTTCCTCTCCCAGTGCAATCTTCATTCCGAATTGGCCAAAACCATCCAAGAAAGCTTGACTACCAAGGATGTGAGTTATACTTCTGTCTCTCAAGAACTTAGCATCGGGGAATCGGGAGAAAGCTTCCTGCGCGCGCATACGGCCCCCGTGAAGAACGATTTGGGGGAAACCATGGGTTCGGTCACGGTGCTTCAGGACATCAGCCATCTGAAAGAACTCGACAAGATGAAGTCAGAGTTCATCGCGATGGTGACCCACGAACTTCGAGCGCCCATCGCTGCAGTGGAACAACAACTCACTGTCATTCTCAATAGGATGGCGGGGGAGGTGACCCAGAAACAGGAACAATTGCTCCAGCGGGCCAAGGAGAGAACGAAAGGGCTTCTCGATTTGATCCGGGACCTTCTCGACCTCTCCAAAATCGAAGCTGGGAAAATGGTCCAATACAAAGAACCTCTCAACCTCCGAGAAGTGATCCAGAGGGTGGTTGATCTGATGAGGGCCGCTTCGGAGAATAAGAAGATCGACCTCCAATTCTCTCCCCCTCCTAAAATCCCATTGATTCATGCCGACCGAAACAGTATGGAAGGAATTTTTACGAATCTGATCTCTAATGCGATTAAATATACACCGGAGGGAGGAAAGGTCTGGATCGATCTGGGGGAGGAAGGCGGATTTGTGAAGGCCTCGGTTTCGGATACAGGGATCGGGATTAAGAAGGAGGACCTTTCCCGGATCTTTGACAAGTTCTATCGCGTCAAATCTTCGGAGACCCGACAGATTGTCGGGACAGGGCTTGGACTTTCTATTGTCAAAAGTATTGTCGATGCCCATCTGGGCACCATCACCGTCGAGAGCGAAGAGGGGGGAGGGACCACCTTTACGATCCTTCTGCCGAGGGAGTCCAATTCAGGTGTTTGTATAGGGGAGAAATGATGACGGTTGCTTTGTCGAAAGAGAATTTTGAACTCGCCCAGAAGCTTCAGTCCCTGACGGGCGAAAATGTCATGCTCTGCTATCAATGTAAAAAATGCACCCTGGGTTGTCCCTCTGCCTATGCGATGAGCATGAAACCTCACGAATTGATGCGGGCGATCCAATTGGGTCTTGAGGAAGAGATTCATTGGTCCGGAACCATCTGGATCTGTCTCTCGTGTGAGACCTGTAACACCCGTTGCCCCCAAGGGATTAACATCCTCCGGGTGATTGATGGGTTGAGAGAGACGTCAAGCGAGGCAGGACATTACAACCCCTACCCTGTCATCCCGGCGCTGCATCGAATCTTCCTGGCGCTGGTAGAGCGTCTTGGAAAAGTGTATGAATTGGGTTTGGCCCTCCTCATCAACCTGAGGATGCTGACCCCCTTTAAGGATATTGA
>CAYMTD010000327.1:0-1186 GCA_964393245.1 uncultured Syntrophaceae bacterium | reverse complement strand
TGGGTTTGGCCCTCCTCATCAACCTGAGGATGCTGACCCCCTTTAAGGATATTGACATGGCCGCTCCCATGCTGCTCAAAGGAAAGCTCAAGCCCCTTCCCCATAGGAGCAAAGGAGCGAAAGAACTGCGTCAGGTGATGGCCCGAATTAAAAAAATTGAACACGACCGCTTAGCTTGAGAATCATCCTGCCTTAGGCGAGATGATCTTCTAACTCTAAATTAAGGAGTGACTCATGCGATTTGCCTATTTCCCAGGATGTTCTCTCAGCTCTTCAGGCTACGATTACAACCTCTCCTTCAAATATGTTGCCAGGGCCTTGGGAATCGATTTAGTTGAGGTAAGGGATTGGGTCTGCTGTGGAGCCTCGTCGGCCCATGCGACGTCCCATCTCCTCTCCGTGGCCCTTCCCGTGCTCAACCTCTCCCATGCGGAAAAAGACGGTTTCACAAAACTGATCGCTCCCTGCTTAGCCTGCCTCTCCCGATTTAAAGCGGCCAATGTGGAATTGGAACACGATCCTTCACTTAGAGAGAAGATTCATCAAGTCTTCGACTACAAATATCAAGGAAAAGTGAAGGTCTACCATCCCCTCGAGGTCTTCCTCGAAATAGGATTAGATAAGATCCAGGAAAGGGTTCGGAAGAAACTGAGGGGTTTAAAGATTGTTTCTTACTATGGGTGCGTTCTCACCCGGCCTCCCCAAATTGCTCAATTTGATAATGTGGAGAACCCTCAAAGCATGGATTCTATCGTCAGAGTCTTGGGAGCTACTCCCGCCGATTGGTCTTTTAAGACCGAGTGCTGCGGGGTTTCCATGACCCTCACTCGTTCGGACATCGTTCTTAAGCTTTCCAATGACATCCTCCGGGAAGCAAAAGAGGCAGGAGCCGACGCCATTGCCGTATGCTGTCCTCTCTGTCAGGCTAACCTCGATGGCCGTCAACAACAGATCGAAGAAGCCTACAAGACCCGCTATGGAATCCCCATCATTTATATTACCCAGTTGATGGGGCTTGCCTTCGGTGCCTTTCCCAGAGAGGTAGGAATCCAGAAACTGATCACCAGCCCCCGCGAGGTATTGGGTTCCGTTGGGCTGATGTAAGTTTTAGTACTCCCTACCCATTTGGGGTCAGGCAATTGTAATATCGTATTTTCTCTTTGCCTTCTTAATCAAAACCCCTCTT
>CAYMTD010000326.1:0-3346 GCA_964393245.1 uncultured Syntrophaceae bacterium | reverse complement strand
CGCTTCGCCTCAAGGCGAGGGGTTTTCACCATCCCCGAAGGGGACACTAAATTTCAAAAGACTTTTTTAACTTTCTTTTGTTATTTTGCTAAAATAGCACATTTCATGCCAATTAGTTCTCATTTTTCTGCTTTTTACATATTTTTGTCATCACTCCTAATTCACCAGAACTATTACCCTTTTATTCCACTCCCTAAATCGCCTCACATAACTCCTTCTAACTGACAACAAGGCAGAGTGAAAAAATTTTTACCCTTGAACAATTTTGTACCAGTTCTCATTGATTCCCCAAGCGTGAAATGGCAACGAAACTCACCGCCCAAAGGAGTCTTACGCTCAGGTTTTTCCAAAACAAATGTGCATATTCCTAAGCCGAAAAACCCATTAAATGAACGTTCATCTATTTTTTCTTTTTGGCTCATTCAGTGGAATGATAGCAAATAATGTGCCATTAGGCGCTATAAGTTAAGCTTATGTAATTCAAGGAGATTTCCTTACGGTTAGAAGAGATAAATCTCAGGTGTGTCATTAATTGTCAGCAGGTATGTAAGATTTTTACAACGAGCGAAGTTGTTGGATAATCGAAGAAGATTTCGTTAAGCAGGATTTTATTCCCTTTTTGTAGACAAAATGACAGGAGGAAATAGCTAATGGTGCCGAAGAGGGGATTTGAACCCCTACAGGAGCTACCTCCCACTAGACCCTGAATCTAGCGCGTCTGCCAATTCCGCCACTTCGGCGTACTCGACAACCAATTGAAATTTAATTATTCTTATATTATATTTTTGTGCTGCAAAGTCAAGTGCAAGGACGATGGAAATCATCTTGGGACTCGGGCAACTTGGAAGACCTTTAAACAACCCCGTCGTCACGCTGGGGAATTTCGACGGCGTCCATCTTGGGCATCAATCGATCTTTAGGAAGGTGAAAGAAGAGGCTCAGAACATTAATGGCGAGGCGGTTGTCATCACCTTTGAACCTCACCCGCTGAAGGTTCTTTCTCCCCAAAGGTGTCCCCCCCTCCTGACCCCTTTCAGGAAAAAGATGATGCTCATAGAGAAGTCAGGGATAGACACGGTCCTCTGCATTGAGTTCACCCGCGATTTTTCAGAAATCTCCCCTTTTGATTTCATCAAAAACATCTTGATTGAGAAGGTAAAGGCCAGGAAGATCGTCGTGGGGTACAACTACCATTTTGGCAGGAAGCACCGGGGTGATGTTGAAATTCTGAAACAGGTTTGTAAGCTCTTTAACGTGGACGTGGACGTGGTGGAGCCTCTCAGGATTGGATCCACCACGGTGAGCAGTTCCAAAATCAGAGAGCTCATTAAAGACGGAGAAGTTGAAGATGCATCCAAGCTACTCGGAAGGAATTACCCTGTTATCGGGAAAGTGGTCGAGGGAGCAAAGAGGGGACAGACCCTCGGCTTCCCCACGGCTAACTTAGAGATTTCTGAGGACTTGGTTCCAAAAAAGGGAGTCTATGCGGTGGAGGTGGTATGGAATCAGCAACTCCTCGACGGCGTTGCCAACGTCGGTGTCAACCCTACTTTCCTTCCTCCCCGGACAAAAGGAAAAAACCCTCTCTCCATAGAGGTCTACATTTTGAATTTTGACCAAAACCTCTATGGGGAAGAAATTCAGATAAACTTCAGAAGAAGAATCCGAGACGAAACCCGCTTCGCCTCCCCTTCTGAGCTGACCGCACAGATCAAAAGAGACGTCGAATGGGCACAAGAAAATGTATTTCGCAAATAAGGTCTCTCCCTCTAATGAATCAACTTACCAAACCTTGCCCATCTCACCTTTCCCAAAAGATTCTGTGCGTATCGATCCCATGAGAAATAGATGATCAGGGCTTTTCCCTTCACCTCATTCACATTGACAAAGCCCCAAAAACGGCTGTCCTGACTGTTGTCGCGGTTATCTCCTAAGACAAAGACAGAATTCACAGGAACCGTCACGGGGCCAAACCTCTCCATCGGTTGCAGGTATCTCGTGGAGGCAGATCTCTCGTCGTAATGCCCCCAAGGATCCTCTATGGGTTGGTGATTGATGTAGATCTTGTTATGAACGATCTCGACCTTTTCTCCCTCTGTCCCAATGACCCTTTTAATAAAGTCCTTGGATCGATCCTTTGGGTAAATGAATACGATAATGTCTCCTCTCTGAGGCTTCTTAAACTGAAAATATTTTGTTTCGATGAATGGAAATTTAATTCCATAGATGAATTTATTAACGAGAAGGTGGTCGCCAACCTGCAGCGTCGGTTCCATGGAGCTCGATGGAATCTTGAAGGCCTGAACGACAAAGGTGCGAATGACGAGCGCGATCAGGATCGCAATGGCAATGGGTTCTACATATTCTTTGAAAATTTTCTTCTTTCCCATTCCTTCCTCGATTCCGTTGAAGCGGCCAAGCGGAGACAAGATGAGAACCGTTAGCCCTGGAATATTTCGTGATAGGCCTCAGGTCTTCTATCCTTGAGAAAGCACCACTCCTTTCTCACTCTCTCAATCTCGTTCAGATCGATGTCGATGAGAGCGATCGCCTCTTTCATCCCCGTAGGTTGATCGACCAGTTCTCCATCAGGGGAAACACAAAAGGATCTACCATAAAAATCCTGTTTCTCCTCGCTCCCGACACGATTGATGCGAAAGACATAGACCCCGTTGGAAATGGCGTTTCCCGAGATGACGGTTTCCCACCTCTTTTGGGAAGCAAAGGCCGCGGCGGTGGGGGAAAAGATGACCTGCGCCCCCTTTAAGGCAAGAATTCTTGACCCCTCCGGAAAGAAATTGTCCCAGCAAATCTGGATCCCAATCAGGGCGAACTTTGTTTTGAATACAGGGAATCCGAGGTTTCCGGGCGAGAAATAATACTTCTCCTCCCAGAGAGGAATCTGCGGCACATGAACCTTTCGATACTGCCCCAGAAGTTCCCCTCCTGCCTCGATGACGACTGCAGAGTTAAAGAAGCCATCTTCCCCTTTTTCAAAAATGGGGCAAATGATCACGACCTCGTGATCTCGAGCCAATTTCTGCATCAAGGTGACCGTCGGTCCGTCCATCTTCTCTGCAAAAGAAAAATGCTCCCGCTTCATCTCTCTTGGAAACCAAGGGGTGGTGAACAACTCCTGAAAACAGATGATCTTTGCTCCCTTTTCAACGGCGACCTGAGCAAATTTAGCGGCCTTCTCAATATTCCTCTCCTTCTCTTCGCAACATGCCAATTGGATTCCTGCCACCTTCATCAAGAGGCTACCTCTCTCAAAATGAAAAAATAATCGAGAAGCTGACAGCGTTATTTTCTAACAGAGTTATCTTGAGGTGTCAAGGTTTCGAAA
>CAYMTD010000325.1:0-3349 GCA_964393245.1 uncultured Syntrophaceae bacterium | reverse complement strand
CTTATCAAGTCTCAGAATCGAAGGTACCTGAAAGGATATATTCAGTGGAATACCTTTAGTTCGAAGACTTCCTATCTCAGAGAGTTTACCATCGTCACGCTGAAGGTATCGATCTTTGATAAAGCAGGCAATGAGAGCAACGTGGTGGTCTTCCCCTTTGAATTCGTTTCCGGAGGCGTACCTCGATACGAATTGCCTTCGCCTTTTAATGAGGGCGATAAGAGACTGGGTTATGTGCACATCGATCTCTATGAGCCTACCTTTTCAGGGTTTGCTGGTCGGTGGGAGCCTTGGAATTAGAGAATTGTAATTTCCCTGTGATTGCGATGAGGCTTTTACAAAGGGCCTGCTTTAGGGCCTTTTCGTTTATCCTTGCTTTTCTCATCATTGAATGGTAATAATTTTCTATCTATTCATCCAAGAGGAGGGAATCTATGACGCGAAAAACGATCGCCCTGCTGTTGATCATCTTTGTTGGTTCACTCTGGATGGCTTGTTCGTCGACAGTAACCGAGAGGCGAGGGGAACCAGGAAAAAGCGAGGAAGCTGGGCCAGCCCGGTACGGGGGGAAATATTATAGTTTTGAAGACGTCCTCATCCCGGGAGAACTCAATTATCAATCGAAGAAATCTGCGATCTATGAGACGCCGAAATTCAAGATGGGCTGGATGGTTTTTTCAAAGTGGCGACTCGATCCAAACTCCTTGATTGAGTTTTTCACCTATCACATGGAAAGGGATAACTGGAAATTGGTGAACAGTTTTAGGGGAAAGGAGTCTTTTCTCAATTTCTCAAAACCCGATAAATCCTGCACGATCAAAATCAGCGAGAACTGGTTAGGGAAAACAGAGGTTGAGATCCGTGTTGGACCCTTGGGGGAGAAGAAGATGTAAGAGACTTTCATGCTGCTTCATCGTGTCAAAAGGACCATTGACCGCTATCATTTATTGAATCAAGGAGATCGGTTGGTCGTAGGTGTCTCCGCTGGGGTGGATTCAATGGTCCTCCTTCATCTCTTAAGCGCCTGCCGCCAGACTTTCCATCTCTCTCTTATCGTCGCCCATGTCAACCACGGCATAAGACCAAAGGAATCAGAGCAAGAAGCCGACCTTGTTCAGAAGGAATGCGAACGCCTTGGTCTTCCATTTGAATACGGAAAATTTGATGCAAAGGAATTCCAGAAGGCGAGGAAGTTATCTCTCCAGGAAGCGGCCCGGAGGCTCCGATTCCATTTTTTTGAAGAGGTCCTTCGAAAATACGACGCCCAGAAGATCGCGCTGGGACACCAGGCCGACGATCAGGTTGAGACCATCCTCCTGAGACTGATGAGGGGGGCGGGATTACAGGGCCTGAAGGGGATGCTCCCCATTCGGGAAGGAAAGGTGATCCGGCCTCTGCTCGAAGTGTGGAGACATGAGATTGAAACCTTCGCCATCAAGAATAAGATTCCGTTCCTTGTCGATTCTTCAAATCTAAAGGAGGATTACGGACGGAACCGGATGCGTCTCTCTCTTATTCCTCTTCTGGAAAAGGAGTACCAACCTAAGTTGAAACAAATTCTTCTGAGAACTTCTGCGATCCTTAGAGAGGAGAATGATTACCTTGAAAAGGAGGCCGAGAAGATCTGGCAAGACATGATCGAGGAAAAAGGAGAGTTTCTAACATTTCGATATCCTGTTTATCAATCTCTCCACCCAGCCATCCAGTGGAGAGTCATCCAGAAAATGCTCAGAAGAATCTACGGAGAAGAGAAGGAAGACTTAGAGATTTCCAAGGTGTTTAAGATTCTGAAGCTCGCTCCTCCGAGCTTTCTTCTGGAATTCCCCCTTGGAGTCTGCCTGGAGAAGAGGTACGAGACAGTTTCTCTGGGAAAGAAGAGCGTCAAAATCATCCCGCCTTTTGAGGTGGAGCTCGTCTGTCCGGGACAAACTTTCATCGAAGAAATCGGAAAAGAAGTGGTGACCGAAGAGATGGACATGGAGGACCGAGTGATCATCCCCGGGGGATTTTCAGAGACGGCTTTTTTGGATTATGACGTTCTCCGTTTTCCGTTGCGAATTCGAAACTTCAGGCCGGGAGACAGATTTCAGCCGTTGGGGGTAAGGGGAAATCAGAAGTTGAAGGAGTTTCTTATTGATCATAAGATCCCTCGGTTTGAAAGGTCGAAGATTCCCCTCCTTATTGCCGGAGAGAGGGTCGCGTGGGTCGTCGGCCACAGAATTGGTGAATGGGCTCGGATCACTAATAAGACCAAGAGGATTCTGAAGGTAAAATTTGTGTAGACCAAATTCTCTTCTCACGCTTTGCAGACGCTGATCAGCTACCCAGTTGTCCTACGTGATCCTATCGTTTCGGTTCCACCCAGCGCGGCTCTTGGAGATAAGAATTCAGGGGAGTCTCGGGTTATCCTGAGTGAAGGCAATAGAATGAATCTCTATTTTGAGGAAAGTATCAGGGTTGACAAGGAAACAAAAAGTAGGTTAGATATATCCATTTCCTATAGAAGAAGTATGATATTATAACCGATGAAAATATCAACGAAAATCAGATACGGAACACGGGCAATGTTAGAGCTCGCTTCCCATTACGGGGAAGGTCCGATTGAGTTAAGAGAGATTGCTAAGAGGGAAAATATCTCTTTGAAATATCTCGAGCAACTCATCGTTCCCCTTCGGACTGCTGGCTTAGTCAAATCGGCGCGTGGGTCCAAAGGGGGGTATGCTTTAGCGAAGCGCCCCTCCCAGATCTATCTAAAGGATTTGGTTGAAACACTTGAAGGCCCACTGAATTTGATTGAGTGTTTAAACGATCCGAGAACCTGTCAGAGAGTTCCCTACTGCGTCACCCGAGACATCTGGAGGGATATCTCAGAAGCGATCAATGGAATTCTATGTTCCTTGACGTTGGAAGACATGGTTCGTCGAAAAGGGGAAAAAGAACTCCACTCCGCATCGATGTACCAGATATAATAATGAACAGGGTCTCCGCTATGCGCAAAGCGCTAAGCGCATGGCGGTTTTTTATGGGGAGGGGAGATGGCAAGGATTGCTCATTTTATCTCGGAATTGGTCGGGAAGACACCCCTGCTGAAGCTGAATCGACTTGCAAAAGATTGCAAGGCAGAGGTCGTGGCAAAGCTCGAATCTTTCAATCCCTGTGGAAGTATCAAAGACCGAATCGGTATATCCATGATTGAGGCTGCAGAAAAGGCGGGCCTGATCAATAAAGATACAATCATTTTAGAACCGACCAGCGGCAACACGGGCATTGCCCTTGCCTTTGTCTGTGCGGCCAAGGGATACCCTCTGGTCTTAACCATGCCAGAGACGATGTCTGTGGAAAGGATTCA
>CAYMTD010000324.1:0-3364 GCA_964393245.1 uncultured Syntrophaceae bacterium | reverse complement strand
GCCTCCCTGATATCCCCCTTTTTAGAAAGAATCTCAACATAATGGAATTTCATAGAACTCTTAGGTTCCTGAAAGGCAAGCAATCCGATCTTTTTATCTTTTTTCGAATTGTAATTCTTCTCATCCCAATCGAGGACGATCGGCGTCCTCGGAGCATAGTGCCTTGGGAGCATTCCCGGGGCCGCGGGTTTATCCTCCACCCCGGGACTGATGTCCACAGTTCCAATGACGGATTCGATCTCCTCAAGCGGCACTCCGCCAGGCCTCAGCAGCTTTGACTTTCCCTCTGAGAAAGAGAGGATAGTTGACTCCACCCCCACTTCACAAGGTCCCCCATTAAGAATGAAGTCGATTTGATTCCCCAGTTGGTCCCGAACATGCTCGGCCGTTGTTGGGCTTAGA
The DNA here is from genome assembly GCA_964393245.1 of uncultured Syntrophaceae bacterium. Lineage (GTDB taxonomy): Bacteria > Desulfobacterota > BSN033 > BSN033 > UBA1163 > CAYMJV01. The sequence goes on along the minus strand of CAYMTD010000324.1, from coordinate 2,962 downwards.
TAGCCAAAAGGATTTGCACTCGGTGCAGCGATTGGGCAATTCGCCTTCTCAATTAAACTCAAAGCCATTGGGTGCTTTGGCATCCTGATGGCTACCGTTGGAAGACCGGCAGTTATAATGTCAGGAACCTCCTCCTTTTTCGAGAGGACAACGGTTAGCGGCCCGGGCCAGAATCGCTCCATCAATCTTCTTGCATTCGGTGGGATCTTCATGACCAATTTATTTAAATCGGCCGGATCGGACACATGAACGATCAATGGATCAAAATAAGGTCTACGTTTTACTTCGAAGATTCGAGCCACGGCAATGGGATTGAATGCATCGGCTCCCAGTCCATAAACCGTCTCTGTTGGAAAGGCAACCAGGCCTCCTTTCCTGATGATCTCGGCTGCCTTGTGTATTGTCCCAGCATCCTTCATCATTTTTTTCCTTTTTTTAAGGCCTTTGATTTTTCTTCCAAAGACTTTCTCGTCTTTATTCTGAAATTCTCCAATTTCTTAGCAATATCAGGGTACTTAATTGAGAGGATCTCACAGGCCAAATAAGCTGCATTTTTCGCTCCATCAATCCCAACAGTAGCCACCGGGACTCCAGGGGGCATTTGGACCGTAGAATATAGGGCATCCGCGCCATTCAGTGCTCCTGACTTTATGGGAACGCCAATGACAGGAAGCGTCGTATGGCTGGCCAGAGCACCGGCCAAATGAGCAGCCATTCCGGCTCCTGCGATGAGTACTTCAATCCCACGGCCTCTTGATTTCTTGGCATACTGGGCTGTCTTTTCGGGCAATCGATGGGCTGAGCTGATTTCGACCTCGTACGGCACCCCCATCTCCTGCAAAACTTCTGCTGCCTTTTCCATCACCGGCAGATCACTCTCACTTCCCATCAGAATCCCGACTAAAGGCTTCTTCATGACAGGCCCCCTTTTTCATCAAGGCTATAGCCTTGAGTTACAGTGTGATATAGTTTTCTAACTCAACCCTTTAGGGTTGATCTTTTCATAATCTTAAGAAATTGAAGTGAAATCCACAAGAGAATAAAAAGCCCTCTCGACAGGGAAGAGAGAGGGCTTCGTTAAGAATCCTATAGCGCTCTTCACGCTTCAAAAAGAGGGCTAAGCTGATATTCTTCTCACTGCTGCTCTCTTGGCCATCTTGGCCCTTAAAACAGCCTTGACCACCTCCATGGAGATAAATACCACTACTCCAAAGCCAATGATAAGCTCAAGGTCAGAGAGCGAAGGTTTTCTGATCCCAAAGGCATCGCGTACCGTTGGGAGGTGGATCAGAAATGCAATCAATGCGAACTCCCATACAAGGGCCAGGAGAAGCCATTTGTGAGGAGGTGCTTTGAAGATACTGTATCTCATCGAACGGAAATTCAGGACAATGATGAGCTCAATGATGATGAAAAGGAAGAAAATTTCTGTCCTGGCATGAGTGACATCAGAGAGTTCATGGTAAAAGAGAAAATAGAAGAAGGGGACCTCGATGAAGAGCGCTAAAAGAATGAGCGCCCTCACATCCCATGAAAAGACACTTTCATTTGGATCCCTTGGTGGCCTCTCCATGAGGTCCGGGTCCGGAGGGGCCACTCCTAAGGCAAGGGCAGGGAGTCCGTCCGTAGCCAGGTTCATATATAATATGGCCGCTGGCAGGAGGGGTAGATATTCAGGACCTGAAACCAAAACCACGCCCCCGATGACCATCACTTCTGTGATGTTGCACCTGAGAAGATAGGTGAGATATTTCTTGATATTGTCATAGATCCATCTGCCTCGTTCGATCGCCTTCACAATAGTGGCAAAGTTATCATCACTCAGAACCATGTCGGATGCCTCTTTGCTCACCTCTGTTCCGGTGATGCCCATCGCGATACCGATATCCGCATGCTTTAGGGCTGGAGCATCATTGACACCATCGCCTGTCATGGCGACTACCTCGCCTCTTGCTTTCCATGCCTTTACTATTTTCAACTTATCCATGGGCGATACTCTCGCATAGACAGTGACCTGATCAACGATCTTCTCAAATTCTTCATCAGATATTTTTTCTAACTCCTCACCGGTCAATACCCTATCGCCTTCTTTATAAATACCTATCTCTTTTGCGATGGCTACGGCTGTCAGTTTGTGGTCCCCTGTTATCATGATCGGCTTGATACCAACCTGTTTGCATACCCTCGTCGCTTCAATTGCCTCCTCCCTCGGTGGATCCATCATCCCCGCAAGTCCCAGAAAGACCATCTCGTGTTCGAGCTGTTCCTCCGTGCATGAAAGGGTATCCGGACAATCTCGATAGGCAAATCCAAGAACCCTTAAGGCTCCCTGGGCCATTTCCTCATTGACCGTTAGGATCTTTGCCCTTTCCACCTCATTCAGTTCCTTTATCCCAGAATTTTCAAAAAAACGAGAACATCTTTGCAAAACCACTTCCGGAGCGCCCTTCATAAAAGCCATTCTCTTTCCGTCCGCCATTTCATGGATCGTTGACATGCGCTTTCTCTCAGAACTGAAGGGGATCTCCTCGATCCTCGGATTCTCAAGTCTCATCTCGGTTTCATGGAAACCTGCCTTGACTGCTGCCACCACAAGGGCACCTTCAGTGGGATCACCCTTGATCACCCACTTTCCCTCCTTCTCCTCTAAAATGGCGTCACTGCACAGAAGACCTCCCAAAAGAAGCTGTTTAAGGGAGGGATGTTGACTTAATTGAATACCCCCGGATCCCCTAAATTCCCCCTCCGGCGTATAACCCACACCTGTGACTTCTAAAAGTTCGCCTCCGACAAATATCTTTCGGACAGTCATCTCCCCCTTCGTAAGCGTTCCTGTCTTATCAGAACATATTACGGTAGTGCACCCCAAGGTCTCAACCGCAGGCATCTTTCTGACCAGGGCATTTCTTTTCGCCATCTGATGCATCCCGATCGCCAGAGCTCCTGTGACAATGGCTGCCAG
>CAYMTD010000323.1:0-3369 GCA_964393245.1 uncultured Syntrophaceae bacterium | reverse complement strand
TCAAATTTCACATTTCCATATTTATTTTTCTTATTGGCGACTTTAAGCATGGCTTCAGATAAGTCAATGCCAATAACATCATAGCCCTTTTTCGCAAATGCAAAAGCCTGTTTTCCAGTTCCAGTAGCAATGTCGAGGATTTTTGAACCATTTCTTGGAGTAGTAAAATCCGCTACTTTATCCCTTATCTTTGAAAAGGGCATTGTTACAATATCATAAAAAGGAGCCAATATACCGAACACCTTTTTAATGAGTGAGTAATATTCTTTTTCTTCATCCATTACTCATCTCCCAAATATGCATCGCAGCGAACATTTTGCTATCTTGCCAGCACATGAGCCCACTGTAACAGTCGTAAATCGAGTGACTTCTTGTTCGAAACGACCTCATCAAGCGGTGTCGTTGAAATCTCACCTTTTACGAGTCCTACCAGCACTCCATGTTCGCCCCGTGACAAATATCCCGTCGCCGCAGTGCCCATCCGAGTAGCCAAGAGCCTGTCGAAGGCTGTTGGGGCACCGCCCCTCTGGATGTGGCCGAGGATTGTGGCACGCAGCTCGAAGCCGAGCCGTTCACTGCTTTCCTTGAAGAACCGCACCAGCCCTTCGGCATTGTAGCGGGCACCTTCAGCGACCACCACGATGGCATGGGGTTTGCCCCGTTCATAAGCCCCGCGCAACTCCCTCGCCAACGCCTCCGGATCTGTTTCCACCTCCGGGATGACAACTGCCTCGGCTCCTCCGGCGATGCCAGCCATCAGGGCAAGGTAGCCGCAGTCACGGCCCATCACCTCGACCAAGAAGGCTCTCTGGTGAGATGAGGCAGTAACTTTCAGCCGATCAATAGCCTCAATAGCAATATTGAGGACCGTGTCTACGCCGATGGTGATATCCGACCCATAAAGGTCGTTATCAACGGTCGAGGCCACACTGACAACCGGTAGACCCATTTGGGACAGTCCCAGAGCGCCGATCTGTGAACCATTTCCGCCGATGACAATCAGGCCGTCAATCTTTTGCTGGGCGAGTTGGCGAATCGCTTTCTCACGTCCCTCCTGAGTCTTAAATTCAGGACAGCGGGAACTCCCTAATATCGTGCCTCCTCGTTGAATGATACCTCCTACCTCTCTGGCACCGAGCGGTACTATGTTGCCAACAATGAGGCCAGCATAGCCTTGCCGAATCCCGAAGACCTCCCAGCCTTTGTCCAGGGCTGTCCGCACGACAGCCCGGATGGCAGCGTTCATTCCTGGGGCATCCCCTCCGCTCGTCAAAACAGCCACGCGTTTCATGTTCGTCTGGCGACACTATTCTTTATTTTTTTCAAGAACTTCTCCGGATTCTGGGCAAATTTTTCCTTACACCCCACCGCACAGAAGTAGTAGGTTTTGCCTTTGTATTCATAAGCAGCCCCGCTTTCGTTGACCTCCATTCCACGTACTGGATCTTTTGCCATTGTCTTACCTCCTTGTTTGATGACGATTTAGTGAAGGTAGGCATTCAAAACGTATTGTTGCACCATCCGCTGAGTATTAAAGAAAGAAGCATTGAATGCGATGCTGTGTTGCATAATATCCATCCATCTTTCTGTGTCCTTGTAGTATATCGGCAGAATGATTTTCTCCAACTTATCGTAAATTTCCTGGGCGTCTTTCTCGTCATTTCCCGGTTCAGATGATTTTGATCCGATGGACCACCCGGTAATCCCTTCAATATGCCCTTCAATCCACCAGCCGTCGAGAACGCTTAGATTGGGGATGCCGTTGTGCACCGCTTTCATACCGGATGTCCCAGAGGCTTCCAAAGGCTTTTGGGGAGTATTAAGCCAGAGGTCAACTCCGGAGGTAAGCATCTTTGCAATTTCCATGTCATAATTGACCAGATAGGCAATTTTGAAATCCTCTCTGAGTTGATTCGAGACACCGAATATCTTCTTAATCAGCTCCTTCCCGGGCCAATCTCTTGGATGGGCCTTTCCGGCAAAGATGAACTGGAGTTTTCCCGCTTCCCTTGCAATGCGTTTGAGCCTGTCGATATCCGAAAAGATTAGGTCCATTCTCTTGTACCGGGTCGCTCTACGGGCAAACCCGATTGTGAAAAGATCATAGTCCATCCCAACATTTGAGCCATTTGCGGTGTTGGGGGAGCCAATAAGGATGCGGGTTTCGTGAAGAGCCTAAAAGTCTTTACCCCAGGTGAGAGCAGTATTTAAGGTCTATTTAGATGCGATGGAGTAGCGAAAGCGAGAAATTCACCCCCAGCCCAAGTGGCCTCCAGGGATGGGCAGGCGAGAGCCTCTCAACTTAGAAAGGAGTTGGGATTTTCTGTGTCTCGTGATATGAGAGAAGTACTTCAAGACACAGGAGAGACCGTAATGGCGAAGCTCTTAATTCCGTATTTGTTCAAATGGCAAGATGTAGAGGCAAAAAGCGATTTGGAGCGTCTGAGGCTTGTGCTGGAACATCTTCCGGATGAGAGGTTGATGGAAAATCTGGAGAGGCATCGGAAGTGGGGGCGGGATGATTATCCGATTCGACCGATGTGGAATTCGGTATTGGCGGGGATTGTGTATCAGCACGAGAGCGTGGAGTCGTTACGCAGGGAGCTTTTGCGAAATGGAGAGCTGCGAGAGGGGTGTGGTTTTGATCCCCATAAGGGTTCAGAGGCTGTGCCGTCCTCTTGGGTCTATACGCGTTTTTTGAAGCTTTTGTTCAAATTCAGGGCAGAGATTGATGCGATGTTTGATTCTTTAGTGGACGCACTTAAGGAGTTGCTTCCGGATTTAGGGTTTTCTGTTGCAGTGGATTCGAAAGGGGTGGACTCGGCGGGGAGACCGGCAAAGGAGAAGAAACGAGATGGGCGGAGAGACATGGATGCCGATTGGGGGAAGAAAACCTATCGGGGCCAAAGAGAGGATGGGACGCTGTGGGAGAAGGTAGTGAAATGGTTTGGCTATAAGATCCATCTTTTGGTAGACACGAAATATGAGATACCGATAGGATGCCAGGTGACGAGGGCGAGTGTTTCAGATACGACACAACTGTTGCCATTAGTGGAGGATTTGAAAAAGAGGCATCCAGAGATTCACAAAGACATCGATGAGCTATCAGGCGACAAAGGGTACGATAGTGAAGACAATTGTTGTCGGCTTTATGATGAGCATGGGATTAAGCCGGTGATTGATATCCGGCGGATGTGGCGGGATAAGGAGACGAAGCTGTTAGATCCGGGCCATTCGGACAATATCGTCTATGATGAAGTGGGAACGGTCTATTGCCTTTGTCCTCAGACGGGAGAGCAGCGTCGGATGGCCTATGGGGGATTTGAGAAGGATCGGATGGCACTTAAATATATCTGTCCGGTCGAGGCT
>CAYMTD010000322.1:0-3374 GCA_964393245.1 uncultured Syntrophaceae bacterium | reverse complement strand
TTGCGATAGGAATGGAGAGGCTGATCTCCCTGTTGCCCAAGGACAAGGAATTTGTTCAATTTCCGCACCTTTTCATTGCTGCCTTGGGAAGTGAGACAAATCGGGAGGCTTATCGGTTGGTGAACCAGCTTCACCTTGGGGGAATCCGAGCCGAGTTAGATTACCAAGGAAAGAGTCTCAAGAGTCAGATGCGGAGGGCCGATAAACTCAAGGCCCGTTATGTCCTGATCCTTGGAGAAGAGGAATTAAAGAAGGGCAGGGCAATCTTGAGAAACATGAAAACCAAATCCCAGGAAGAAATCCCAGTGAAAGGGATCATCGAAACTCTTAAATCAAGACTTCTTCACGGTTGATTGACAATTCTTCTTATGATATGATGGCATAGGAATTTGGATTTTGAACTCCCAACTGGGAACTGTGAACTTCGACAATGGGGGATCGTTCAATGGTAGGACGCCGGACTCTGACTCCGCGAATCGAGGTTCGACTCCTCGTCCCCCAGCCAAATGATTCCAATAACTTATCGGTGCCAGGGGACGTTCCTGAAATTTTAACTTACTTAACCAGTTGTAAGGGTGCCCTGGTCCCAGGCAACGGTAATTCGTTATAGCAAATCTGTAGAAATTCATCTGACAACTACAAATATCTGTGTAAAATGGAATCACCGATTCCAAATCTAGTAGCCTCCAGAGATGGGCGAGGGCAGAATCGAAATCATCCCGCTTTTGGTAATCTTGAAAAATTTGAAAAGAATATTAGCCCCAAAAAGGACCGCTGAGATAAAAACCCTATCTCCCTTGCCTCGATCTTTTTTCATGAACAGGAAGCTGAAACAGAGCGCGCTCTCTTTTTAGATGAATTTGGACTTACGAGTTCGGAAGAGTAGAAAGAAATTCCTAAATTCACGGATTGACCCCTTAACCCCAAACATTTGGATGTTACCCGTGAAGGATGTTTGCAATACGTGGGAGAGAATCAATGGGGATAACGGAGATCTTGTCGTCGAGAGGATACTCCTGATGGCCGGGGTAAATTACCCACGCGTGTTCAAGACTTAGGTCTTGAATGGCCGTGTGCATGGAGCGGCTTCGACCGGGTGCATCCGCGTATTTGAATTCGAACCCGTAGCGTTTGCCGCGGGCCATCACCAAAAGATCCAGTTCGGCACCGGCATGGGTCGCCCAAAAATAGGTATCGCGGGTTTCAAGCACAGCAATGATTTCTTCCAGAGCGAAACCCTCCCACGATGCACCGAATTTTGGATGGGCCTGGAGGTCAGCCAGGGTGCGCAATTGAAGCAAAGTGTGCAAAATTCCGCTGTCGCGGATGTAGATTTTGGGAGCCTTGACCTGCCGTTTAGGGATGTTCTCGAACCAGGGAGGAAGGACTCTGACCATGTAGGCGCCGCTGAGAATATCGAGATATCGGCGAGCGGTGTTCTCAGACGATCCGAGGGACCTGGCGAACTGAGCCGCGTTCCAGACCTGACCGTGGTAATGGGCGATCATGGTCCAGAGACGTCTCAGAGTTTCTGCCGGAATTGTTATGCCGAGTTGAGGAATATCTCGCTCAAGAAACGTGCGAATGAAGTCCTCGCGCCACGCCATGCTGGTAGCTTCGTCAGCGGCCAGGAACGATCTTGGAAAACCGCCCCGCACCCAGAGGGAGGCAAGTTGCTCGCCCCCCACCTCTCGGAGGTCAAATCCAGAAAGATCTATGAATCCAATGCGCCCTGCAAGAGATTCCGATACACCCTTGACCAAGTGGGGAGAGGCTGACCCCAAAAGAAGGAACCGGGCCGAGTTCTGGGGTCGGTCTACGAGAACCCTGAGCAATTCGAACAGGTCGGACCGACGTTGGACTTCATCAATGACCACCAATCCCGAGAGTTCCTCCAGAGCCCTCAGAGGAGCATCCAACCGTCGGACATCAACAGGATTCTCGAGGTCAAAATAGGTGCACGGTTCGTTCTCCGCGATCATCTTCGCAAGTGTTGTCTTGCCGCACTGGCGTGGACCCAAAAGAGCCGCGATTGGGTGAACGCGGAAAACACCGGTAATACGGTTTATTGCATGAGGCCGTGGAATCATAGATTAAATATATATCATTGAAAATCAGAATGTCAAGTAAGGATTTTCAAGGTATTTAGCGGAAGGACTAAAGAAGCATGCAACAGGAACATGGCGAGCAAAAAAGAGAACATAAGGGGTCAGTCCGTGAATTTAGGAATTTCGCTCGGTCATGGAGATGTTTCTCTGGTTCAGTTTTCCAGCTTATGACAAAGGACAGCTTCTACTTTTTTTCTTTTTCTGAGATTTTAGCCCAGGTATCTCGCAATGTCACCGTCCGGTTGAAGACCAACCCCCTTTCCGAAGAATCGGGGTCCACGCAGAAATAACCCAGCCTTTCAAACTGAAAGCGGCTTCCTGAGGCCACACCTTCGAGGCTTGGTTCCACCCGGCATGTTTTGAGAACTTCCAGCGATTTCGGATTAAGATGCTCCATATAATCAAAGTCTCCCTCCAAGGGATTTGCGACACGGAAAAGCCGGTCGTAAAGACGCGCCTCAGCCGGGAGTGAATGCTCCGCTGATACCCAGTGAATGGTTGCATCGACCTTTCGCCCATCGGGAGCAAATCCGCCTCGTGTCTCCGGGTCATAGGTGCAGTGCACCTCGGTCACTTCTTGGGTGCTCGGATCTTTAACCACATTCACACATTTGATAAAGTACCCGTAGCGGAGCCGCACTTCTTTGCCGGGGGACAGCCGGTAAAACTTCTTGGGCGGTTTCTCCATGAAGTCGTCTTGTTCGATAAAGAGGGTCCGTGAGAAGGGGACCTTTCGAGACCCCATTTCGGGCTTCTGTGGATGATAGGGGCAATCGAACTCTTCGACCCGCCCTTCTGGGTAGTTGTCGATGACCACGCAAAGAGGGCGAAGAATGGCCATGACGCGCGGAGTCCTTTCGTTCAAATCGTCTCGTAGGCAATGCTCGAGCAGAGCGATATCAATGATGCTATCATTCTTAGCGACACCGATACGCTCGCAGAAGTTTCGGATGGCCTCAGGGGTATAGCCCCGTCTGCGCAAACCCGCCAGGGTAGGCATCCGGGGATCATCCCAGCTGCTTACGTTTCCATTTTCCACCAATTCAATAAGCCTCCGTTTGCTAAGAACCGTATAGCTCAGGTTGAGACGAGCAAACTCGATCTGCTGCGGATGAGATTCCAGTTTCAATGCATCCAGAAACCAATCATAAAGAGGCCGGTTGTTTTCGAACTCCAGGGTGCAGATGGAATGGGTGATTCTCTCAAGAGAGTCGGAGAGACAGTGGGCAAAGTCATACATGGGATAGATGCACCACTTGTTACCGG
>CAYMTD010000321.1:0-3376 GCA_964393245.1 uncultured Syntrophaceae bacterium | reverse complement strand
TCATCTCTCAGAGATCATTGAATCAAACCATCTCGACCGAGAGATGGCGAAAAGGACGATGGAGGCTGCCTCGATCGACATTTCAGAGAACCGCTCGGTTACACTCCATCATATCTATCAGAATCATCTGTGGCTTTCGCACCGTCCAGAAGATTCGATCGATGCCCGCTGGGGGTTGAAGAAGTGTGAAACGATCTATGCACTGGCCCGCACCACCCATGACTCGATTGCATTCATCGAGAAGACTTACCGGAAGAAGGACTCCCGCTACGCGGACTTCACGATTCAGACCCAGCGGCAGCTCCTGGAAAGACTGAACGAGGAGTGGACGAGATCCGACTGTAAGGAACCGCAGCCAGCGCTGGAGAAAAGGGTCAGGCTTTCTTCCCCTCCGGTGCTCCGAAAGAGGTGTGAGCAGATCCGGAAAGAGATTCGAGCCACCAACGACTCGATTGCCTTCATTGAGAAGACCTATCGTGACAGAGACCCTGACTATGCCGATTTCACGATTCGGACACAGCAACAACTTTTGGAAAGGTTAAGTGAGGAATGGGCGGCTTCGGAATGCGTACAATTGTCTGCGGGGCCTTAGAAAAAAGCTAAAAATTAGGTCATTGAAGAAAGGCGGTTTGCCAAAGGAATATTAGGGGTGCAAAGAACAGTAAGCAGGGCCTGTGATTGAGGCACTCGATCATGACATCTCCGGTTTCATTTTTTTTGGAAAAGTTTCGAATATTCTCCGTACCCTTCCTTTTCCAACTCTTCTTTAGGAATGAATCTTAAGGCGGCAGAGTTCATGCAGTATCGGAGCCCCGTGGGTGGGGGACCATCGTTAAAGACATGGCCGAGATGGGAATCTCCGTTTTTGCTCCTCACTTCAGTACGGCTCATAAAGAAACCCCGATCTTCCCTTTCGACAATATTCTGCGGCTCAAGCGGCCTGGTAAAACTTGGCCATCCCGTCCCTGAGTCATATTTATCAAGGGAGCTGAAGAGTGGTTCTCCAGAGACGATGTCCACATAGATTCCATCTTTTTTATTGTCCCAGTATTCATTCTGAAAGGGGGGTTCGGTGCCCTCCCTCTGAGTGACCTCATACTGAAGAGGGGTCAATTTTTTTCTCAAGGTGGCATCGTCTGGTTTCTTATACTTTCCCTCTTTCTCGGACTTCTTGGGATCGAGGTCTTTTCCCCATGCCTCTTTCAAGAACTGATCACGGCCGGAGCCATACCGGTAAAAGTTATACTTCACAGAGGACTTTTTGTAATAATCTTGGTGGTATTCTTCGGCCTCAAAAAATTTTGCGAATTTGATAATCTCCGTTACGATCGGTTTACTGAACTTTCTAGACTTCTCCAACGCCTCTTTCGATTGCTCAGCCAATCGTTTTTGCTCTTCATCGTGGTAGAAAATGGCACTGCGATATTGGCTTCCACGATCGACAAACTGTCCGCCGGCATCGGTTGGGTCGATGTGTTTCCAGAAATAGTCGAGCAGTTCCTCATAACCTATTTTGGATGGATTATAATAGACTTGAACGGCTTCTACATGACTTGTTTTCCCGGAGGATACCTCCGCATAGGTTGGATTCTCCTTTTGGCCTCCCGTATAGCCCGAGATCACCTTTACCACACCGGGCAATTTCTCGAAATCAGCTTCAGTGCACCAGAAACAACCGCCGGCAAAGGTGGCTTTTTGCCAATTTCCTTCCTCTTTAGTCATTTCGCTCCTCATCCCCTGGGGAACCATTTCCGATTCTTGGCAACCACTGAATATAATCAACACCGTCATAGGCAATAAAAACCATTTCAAGATACGCATTTTTCTGAGCATCTCCAATCCCTCGGCAAGGCCGCATTAGTGTTTCGTGCCCTTTACCGTAAATTTGTGTAACGCCTTCTCGTTTGTCAACCCATTGAGTATATATTCTTCCGCCCATGTAGCACCTTGCTGCATGGGCAGATGGGCTGATCCTAGACATCCGGATTAGCGCTGCCGGTAATACCCTTCAACCCAAACCCTTCTCTCTTCATAATAACCCGGGGTTTGGCGGTCAATGTAGTGGCCTGCCACCCAATTCCCGCGGCGATCATAATGCCCAGGGACCCATACCCTTTCCCAGGTTCCAGGAACCCATTCCCGGGTAATTTCCCAGTGCCCTGGAACCCATTCAGGTTCTGGAGGCCAATAATAGGGTTCCGGAGGCGGAGCATAAACGACCGGCCGCGGAGAGGCATGGAGAGCCATATGGTGAACCACTAATCCTCCTAATAGGAGTGCCCCAAGAGCGATTCCAGCGCCCTGCCAGCGTTGACGTGTCTTGGAGCCAGCCTCGGCAGAGGCGATGGCAAAAAGGGAGACGAGGGTCAAGACCAGAACGACTGCAATTAGTTTCTTTTTCATCGAAAATCCCTCCTTTCGCTTGGATCTTTCAGATTTCACTTAGATAGACGAAGCGGACCGGGGGTTTATTCACAGGACCACGGATCATTGAGGAATAGAAGATTGGAATGATGGAGCAAGGATCTGCTTGCGACAAAAAAAGATTTCCCGTTTTGCTACCCAATTTTGCAGTATTCCACCATTCCAGGGTATTTAGAGGCGGGAAAGGGCGATCAGGAGAGTCCCTTGACCATGTTTTGGGCCTCCGATGGAAACCGTCCTTCCAGGAGTGAGTCTCACCTGGGTGTTCAGGATATCCGTTTTGTCCTGTTTGATCTTTACTCTTATTTCGGCTGAACCTCTTTGTTCCCCTATCAAGGTGAGTTCAAGAGATCTTCTGGGGTGGACAGGGATCATAATCGGCTGGTTAGGGCGGAGGGAGACCGTTTCGTCCCTCAGGAGGCGGTAGGATCTGAAACTGAAGAGGGAACGGACCTGGTCGGTGATATCCCTGAGGGACGGATCAATGTTCGATCCCACATTTGAAGCCTCAATGATCCTGACCCGGGTCTCAACTTGAGCCAAGGCTGCGGAGATGGATAGGACGGAAAGAATCAAGACAAGGACGAAAGGGATGAGAATTCTTTTCATGAAGTCGACGCTCCCTCCTCCAGACCGTTGAAAAGCCAGATCACCGTCACCTTCTGATTTTCCAACTCATAAACCATCACATTATGGGTCTCGCTTTCGACATATTCTACAACAGATAAAGCCGGATGGGAAGAGATTTTTACATAGAGGAGGGGAGCTATCATCAGAATCAAAATGGCGGCAGCTGCGAGTGCAGGAATCCAGATTTTCCTCCTGAGGAGAGGGGTGACATTGAGCCAGGATCTTAGAAAATCCCAGAGGGCAGGTTTTTCTGTTTCACGGATGCCCCTTTCGATCTTTTCCCACACCCAAGGAAAGACTTCTTTCTCAGCAGCCTCTTCCA
>CAYMTD010000320.1:0-3428 GCA_964393245.1 uncultured Syntrophaceae bacterium | reverse complement strand
CCATACGGGAGGAAAGATCTTCTACTATGCCCGGGTCATTCCTTACCGTGGTTCTTGGATTGATTTCGAATTCGATCAGAAGGACCTTCTCTATGTCCGGATCGACCGCCGCAGAAAGATCCCGGTGACCGTTCTCCTAAGGGCCCTCAAGTACACAGGCCAGGAGCTGTTGAACTACTTTTATCATAAGGAGAAGGTCTTTTATCGGAAAGGCAAATTCCTGAAGGAGATATCGAAGGATGTACTGGTGGGGCAGAAGGCGACGACCGATATTTTGGATCCAGAGACCCACAAGGTGATTCTGAAGAAACATCGCCGGATTACGGAGGATTCGTTCCGAAAGCTGGAGATGACGAAGATCAACACCATCCCAGTAGAGACCAAGGATATCGTCGGAAAATACCTGGCGAAGGATATTGTGGACCCAGAGACAGGGGAGGTGGTAGCGGAGTGTAACGAAGAGGTGACGGAGAAACTCCTTGGGGAGTTGCAGGAGCGTAAAATAGAAGAGTTCGAGATCCTCTTCATCGACAATATCAATGTGAGCTCTTCTCTGAGGGATACCCTAGTGATCGACAAGATTGAGCTGACCCGTGAAGAGAGGGAGAAACTCCCGGTGGTCGAACCTGGCAAGTCGGTCCGGGAGAAGGAGTCCGAAAGGTCTCTGATTGATATCTATAAGAGGCTTCGCCCGGGCGATCCTCCTACGATCGAGACCGCCATAAGCCTTTTTTATAACCTTTTCTTTAATCCGGAACGGTATGACCTTTCCAAAGTCGGAAGGATGAAGTTGAACCACAAACTGGGCCTCAAGGGAAATCCTCCCAAGGTGCTCGTCTTCACCGAGAGAATGAAGAAGGAGGCCCTTGCAGCTGGAGCGACCTATGCAGGAGGGAAGGAACTGGTCGATCGAGTGTCGGAGGGATGGCTCGATTTTGATGAAGTGGTTGCCACGCCGGAGATGCAGGAAGAGATCCAGCGAGTGGCTAAGATTCTGCATCCCATTGGCATGATGCCCAGCCTGAAGGAGGGGACCGTCACCGACGATGTCCAGGAGGTGGTTCGAAAGATTCTGGAAGACGAGAAGACGACCCTGAGGAGAAGGGATGTCCTTGAAGTGGTGAAGTACCTCATCAAGCTGAAGGACGGCCAAGGTTCTGTGGACGACATCGACCACCTGGGAAACCGCCGGGTGAGAACGGTGGGTGAGTTACTTGAGAATCAATACCACATCGGACTGGTGAGGATCGAAAGAGCCATTAAAGAACGGATGAGCCTTCAGGATGTGGAGACATTGATGCCCCATGATCTTATCAACTCCAAACCCCTCTCTGCCGTGATCAAGGAGTTTTTCGGATCGAGCCAGTTGTCCCAGTTCATGGACCAGACGAATCCTCTATCCGAGATCACCCATAAACGCCGTCTCTCCGCGTTAGGTCCAGGGGGGCTAACCCGGGAGAGAGCGGGATTTGAGGTGAGAGATGTGCATCCGACCCATTACGGCCGGATATGTCCCATTGAGACCCCCGAGGGACCGAATATCGGGCTGATCACTTCGCTGAGCACACATGCTCGGGTCAACGACTATGGATTTATTGAGACTCCCTATCGGGAAGTGGTCCACGGGAAGGTGACCAATAATGTGAAATATCTCTTCGCGCTCGACGAAGAGGAAGAAATCGATGGACAGAAGCCGGCCATTGCACAGGCGAATGCTCCTCTCGACCGCGAGGGGCGGTTCACGGTGCCCTTGGTCTCCGCCCGAAGAGGAGGGGAGTTCGTGATGGTAAAGCCCGAAGAGGTCCGATACATGGACGTCTCTCCCAAACAGCTTGTGAGTGTGGCGACTTCACTCATTCCTTTCTTAGAGAATGATGATGCCAACCGAGCCCTTATGGGATCGAATATGCAGAGGCAGGCTGTCCCTCTTCTGAAAACGGATGCTCCGTTGATCGGAACCGGAATGGAGGCCGTGGTAGCCAGGGATTCGGGGGTGACGGTGGTGGCGAAACGAGACGGTGTCGTGGAAGATGTGGATGCTACGCGGATCGTCATCCGGGCCGACGAAAATGGCCAGAAGGAGGATGACCCCGGTGTGGACATTTACACCCTGATTAAATACAAACGCTCAAATCAGAACACTTGTATCAACCAGAGGCCCATCGTCCGTGCGGGAGAACGGGTTAAGAAAGGGGAGGTCATCGCCGATGGGCCGGCCACGGATATGGGAGAACTGGCTCTGGGAAGAAATGTGCTGGTGGCCTTCATGCCGTGGGGAGGCTACAACTTTGAGGATTCGATCCTCTTAAGCGAAAAGATCTTGAAAGAGGATGCCTACACGTCCATCCATATCGAAGAATTGGAGTGTGTGGCGCGGGACACGAAATTAGGAAAAGAGGAGATCACTTGTGATATTCCCAATGCAGGAGAGGAGGCTTTGAAGAATCTGGATGAAAGCGGCATCATCCGGATTGGTGCGGAGGTTCAGCCTGGCGACATCTTGGTGGGCAAGGTGACGCCCAAAGGGGAAACCCAACTCTCTCCTGAAGAGAAACTCCTTCGAGCGATCTTTGGTGAGAAGGCAGGGGATGTGAGGGATACCTCCCTGAGGGTACCCCATGGGATCGAAGGGATTGTGATCGATGCCAAGGTCTTCTCCCGGAAGGGACAGGAGAAGGATGAGAGGACGAAATTCATCGAGGATCAAGAGAAGGCAAGGTTGTTGAAGAATCAGGCCGATGAGATCCGGATCATCCAGAACAGCACCCGGAGAAAGATCGGTAAGTATCTCATCGGGAAAAAGGCTGATCACCGGATCGCTGATGAGAAGAAAAATCGAGTTTTTCTCGAAGCCAAAGAGGTGATCAAGGAGGACCATCTCTTCAACATTCCTTTTGACCGACTGAAGGAGATCAATGTGGTGGAAGGGAAAAGGGTCATCCCTGAGGTTCACCGATTCCTCAACCATGCCGAGCTTCAGATCAATGTCGTCAAGGGAATCTTCGCAGACAAGCTGGCTAAGCTGAAACGAGGGGATGAATTGGCTCCCGGTGTGATCAAATCGGTCAAAGTTTACATCGCCATGAAACGGAAGCTCTCCGTCGGCGATAAGATGTCTGGCCGTCACGGGAACAAAGGGATCATCTCTCGGATCCTGCCTGAAGAGGACATGCCCTACTTGGAGGACGGGACACCCGTCGATATCATTCTGAATCCTCTTGGCGTCCCCTCTCGAATGAACGTGGGTCAAATTCTGGAGACTCACCTGGGATGGGCTGCCAAAGGATTGGGCTGGAAGATCGGAGAGTATTTAGAGAAACATTACAACCCCAAATTGCTGCGACGGAGGATCAAAGAGATTTATTCATCAAGGGAAGTGAACCAGTATCTTGAGCAAGCCTCAGATGAAGAGATCCTCGAACTGGCTC
>CAYMTD010000319.1:0-3439 GCA_964393245.1 uncultured Syntrophaceae bacterium | reverse complement strand
CTGCCTGGAGGTGAAGCTTGGCTTTCTCAGCGTCTGTATAAAGTCCGGTCGATTCGATCACGTATTCGACCCCCAGTTCCTTCCAGGGGAGCTGTTCGGGTGTCTTCGTCGCGAGAACACATTTGATCGGATGACCATTCACCATGAGAATATCGTCCTCTTCCAAGGAAGGAGAGCTCTTTGCGGTGCCAAGCGTGCCACGGAACCTCCCATGAACCGAATCGTACTTTAACTGGTAAGCAAAATACTTTGCGTCTGTCGTAATATCAACGACCGCCACCACATCAAAATCTCCTAAAAGCCCCTGTTCCGCCACCGCGTTAAAAACAAGTCTCCCAATTCTACCGAAACCGTTGATCGCAACCTTTACAGCCATACTGTCCTCCTCTCGCCAATTTTCTAACAACTGCTTTCGATCCGTAGCCTTTCATCATATTTTAATATCTTGGAGGCCTTTAGGCAATATCTCATTTTCAGCCCGATTTTTTTGTTAGCCACAGTTATCTATGCTATGATGATCTTAAGGAGGATTCCTTATGAAAAATCGGCGAAGCGGTATCCTTCTCCACCTGACCTCCCTTCCTTCTCCTTACGGCATTGGAGATTTCGGACCATGGGCCTACCAGTTTGCAGACTTCCTGGCCCGCAGCAAACAGAGTTACTGGCAGGTTTTGCCTCTGAACCCAACCGATACGGTGAGCGGAAATTCTCCTTACAGTAGCCCTTCTGCCTTCGCCGGGAACCCGCTTTTGATCAGTCCTGACCTCCTGGTGGAATCCGGGTTTCTTACAAAGGAAGACCTGAAAGATCATCCTTCTTTTCCGGAGACCCGGTGCGATTACGTCTCGGTCATCCCTTATAAGGCACAGCTTCTCAATCGCGCCTATGAGACGTTCACGGCGACGGGAACTGAGAAAGAAGGTTATCATCAATTCTGCAAAAAGAACAAAGCCTGGTTGGAAAATTTTGCTCTTTTCGTGGCCATCAAGAAGGATCAAAAGGGAAAGGCCTGGGGGGAATGGGAACAGGAGCTCAGAGATCGAACCCCAAGAAAAATGGATAAAATGAAAAAGGACCATCACGACGAATTGGAGCGAGAGAAATTTTTCCAGTTCCTTTTTTTCAAACAATGGTTCTCTTTAAAGAAGTATTGCAATGACAGAGGCATTCATCTCATCGGCGACATCCCGATCTACGTCAATTATGACAGCGTCGACGTCTGGACTCATCCAGAACTGTTCAAATTGAATAAAGAAAAGAAGCCAACCTGTGTGGCGGGCGTTCCAGCTGACTACTTCAGCAAGGCAGGTCAGCTCTGGGGGAATCCGATCTATCGCTGGGACGTTCTTAAGAAAACGGGATACCGGTGGTGGTTTCAGCGGATCGGACACAACCTTCTTCTCTTTGATTACCTAAGGCTGGACCATTTCAGGGGATTTGTGGGCTTCTGGGAGGTACCTTCAGCGGAAGAGACGGCCATCCACGGCAGGTGGGTCAAGGCCCCAGCGGTCGACTTCTTTGCGGCCCTGCTCAGAAAATTTCCGGCTCATTCAATTATTGCAGAGGACCTCGGAGTGATTACGCCGGATGTGAAAAGAGTGATGAACCGATTCGGCTTTCCTGGGATGCGGATCCTTCAATTTGCCTTTGGCGAGGATTTACCGACCCATCCCTACCTTCCTCACAACTACGTGCCCAACACCATCGTCTATACGGGAACGCATGACAATAACACGGTCAGGGGGTGGTTTGAAAAAGAGGCTTCTCCGGAAGACAGGCAGAGGCTGTTTCGTTATCTCGGCAGGGAAATCTTTCCAGAGGAATGTGCCAAAGAACTCCATCGCCTCGCCATGATCTCCGTGGCCAATACGGTCATTGTTCCCATGCAGGACCTTCTTGGTCTGGGAGAAGAGGCCAAAATGAACCGGCCCTCCGTCGCCCATGGAAACTGGGAGTGGCGGCTTCTACCGGATCAATTGGACACTTCTTGTGCAGAGAGGTTACGCGAAATGACAATTATTTACGGAAGGGCCGCAGAGACCAACGCTGTCTAAATGGGTCAAAAGCCTTTGGGAAAACAACTTTCAACGCCCGCATTCAGCTCGTCACATACCTTTTTCAATGACCTTGATCAGCGAGTTTGCAGGGACCATTTGATTGAGCTCTCGCCCGTTGAGAAGAGCGAGGTTTTTCATTTTTTCATTCGGAACGCCGAGGGAACGAAGTTCGTTCTCCAGCGGTCCCGCGGTCTTGACGTGGCGAATTCGGATGCGGTCAGGCTCTACATGGATCCTTTTGGGATCGGTCAGCTCCCTGAATTGGCGCATGGTATTGTCGAAGAGCGCCCGATAATTCTGGAAGCGATCCGTCGTGGTCAATCCGTGAAAGACGAAAATCCGCTTCTCTTTTTCAATGAAGTAGGAGAGCAGTTGATAAACCGCTTGCTGAGAGCGAATCTCAGAGTGGAGCCGATGAGATGCGAGGCCGTTCACCCGAAGGGCTTCAGACCGGATAACACTGGCTTTGGTCTCTGAGACGAACTTCCTGGCCGCTTCTTGAGGGGAAGCCCCGGAGGTGATGAAAAAAAGAATGAGGGCATCCTGGTTCTGGCTCGCCATTTGAACCTTCGAGCGCGTATTATTCAATTTCCATTGAGGCGGCACTGGAAACTGGAAACGAAGCTCAGGGTGGTAAAAGATGTTATCCGCCACATATCCCTGCCGGGGATCCTCCCCGTAGATGAGACCGTCGATGGCTCTCAGATAAACCTCTTGGCTAACTTTCAGGTCCTTCTGATCTAATCTTTTCCGAGACTCCCTGGCTCGCGTCCGGACCGCCCGAACTCGATCCGCAGGGTTCGGGTGGGTAGAAAACCAGCCTGGGAGGCCAGTCCGATCTGACCCCGGATTCATTCGCTCAAGCGTTTCGAAGAAATTGGCCATCTGGGTAGCATCGTAACCCGCTCTGCTCGAATACTCGACCCCCAAGTCATCCGCTTCTCTCTCATTGTCCCTGCTGAAACGGAGAAAGAGCATCCCTACTCCTAACTGAGCCAATCCTGACAGCAGACTGGAATCCATGAAGATCGATCCCACTCCCAAACCAATCTGGGCGAGCTGAGCACGGCTATACTGCTTGGCAGAATGTCGGGCTGTAATATGGCCGATCTCATGTGACATGACCCCTGCGAGTTCAGCTTCGCTATTAAGCGCCGCCAAAATTCCCCGCGTGAAATAGACATAACCCCCTGGCACGGCGAAGGCATTCACCACAGGAGTATCGAGAATCTTAAAATGGTAAGTCAGATGGGGCCGATGAGATAATTTGCCGACCTGCTGACAGATGCCGCTCAGATAGGCTGTCAATTGAGGATCCTCATAAAGACCATACTCCCTGACGACCTGGAGGTCCGTTTCCTGGCCAAGCTTGAGCTCATCGC
>CAYMTD010000318.1:0-3458 GCA_964393245.1 uncultured Syntrophaceae bacterium | reverse complement strand
TTTCGACAATACAGATTTTTAAAGATGGGGCAGCAGTGACGGGTCGATACGAAGTTATCCAGGCCCTGAAAGGGAGTCCCTACAGGAAGGTTTACAAAGGGAATATTCAGTGGGATCTCATCCAGGAAGACGGTGTTCTAAAGATCAAAGAGATCAATTACGGGAGAGACTATCGTTGGGATAGCCCTTGGCATCCCTATCCATGGTAGAAGGATGTCCGCTCTTGTTTAAGGATGATGCTTAAAAACGGATTGAAATTCATACTCGTTTTACTCTTCATTTTCACACCCATCGCCTTTGGGGCCATGGAAATCTGGGCCTTTACTTTGATGGAGTTGGGCATCCTTCTCCTGATCGTTCTCTGGGCCATTCAGAACTTAGTTCGGAGTTCGCCTGCCTGCCGGCCAGGCAGGGAGTTCAGAGTTCGTAGTTTGAAATCCGCACTCCGCAATCCGCACTCCGCAATCTTGGTGCTTCTTTCCCTCTTCCTGATCCTTGTCCTTCTCCAGATGATTCCCATTCCTACTGGGGTCGCCAAGGTCCTTTCTCCAAAGACCTTTGAAATTCGTCAATCTCTTGCTTATGCTATTCCGCAATCCGCAATCGGCAATCCACAATTCGCAATTTCCTTTGTTCCTTTTCTCACTAAAATCGAATTTTATAAATGGCTCACACTGGCTGCCCTTTTTCTATTCTTGCTCCATTGGAACCATTTTGTGGATGGGTTTCGAATTACGAATCAACTCATTATCGTTATCTTCTTTGTGGGAGTCTTTGAATCCCTTTATGGAATGTTTGAATTCTTCAGTGGCCACCATCAGATTCTCTATTTGAAAGGGGTATCCTCTGTTACAGGGACATTCATTAACCGCAA
Organism: uncultured Syntrophaceae bacterium; assembly: GCA_964393245.1. Lineage (GTDB taxonomy): Bacteria > Desulfobacterota > BSN033 > BSN033 > UBA1163 > CAYMJV01. The sequence goes on along the minus strand of CAYMTD010000318.1, from coordinate 2,584 downwards.
CTACTTCGCGGGCTATTTGCTGATGGTGATTCCGCTTGGCATGGGCTTCTTTTTTTCGCGCGAGGCTCTTGACTCGCGACGATTTCAGGGATGGCGACAACGACTGTCTTCACTCGATGGAAAAACGCTTCTCATAGGGTTTGGGATCATTGTGATGATCTTAGGACTCATATTTTCAGCCTCGAGGATGGGAATCCTGAGCCTCTTGCTCTCTTTCACGCTGATCAGCCTCCTTTTTAAAGCCCGTCAAAGAGGGGAGGGGTTTTCAAGGAGCACGCTTTTAATTTTGGGATTAGCCCTGCTCTGGGGGATATGGATTGGGCTCGATGCGGTGATCGGTCGGTTCTTCAACGTTTCTGAAGACCTGAAGGGGAGATGGATGATATGGAGAGACACCTGGAAGGCCATAAGAGATTTTCCAATCTTTGGCACTGGCCTCGGGACATTTAGCCAAATCCTTCCCATGTACAAAACGTTTCATATCCGGAGGTTTGTGAGCCATGCCGAGAATGATTTTCTCCAACTTGCTTCAGAAGTGGGATTGATCGGCATGGGGATTCTTTTCATCTTATTTATTTTTCTATTGGTTAAAGCGGTCCCGCGCATACGGTCGATGTCCATCACGGATTCCGGGAGATACATCGGGATCGGGAGTCTGGTGGGCATTCTGGCATTGATGTTTCATAGCCTATTCGAGAGAAATCTACAGGTTCCTGCCAATGCATTCTTGTTTACATTTCTCTGGACCTTGGTTTTGCGAAAGACTTCGTGGAAACAGAGCGAACAGGCAACCGCAGGAGAAATTAGATGAACCCAACAAACCCAATCAACCCAACGGACTCAATAGACCCAATAGACTCAATAGACCCAGCAAACCCCAGTAACCCTATAAACACGCTTTGGTACGTAATTCATACAAAACCGAACGACGAAGATCGGGTCAGGACCAATCTCCAGAACCAGGAGATCGAAACTTTTCTCCCTCTCTTGGAAACCTATCAGTACTGTAACGGCAAGATGGTTCCAAAGATCAAACCTCTCTTCCCGAATTACCTCTTTGCAAGACTGGATCTCGAAGTCGATTACTACAAGGTGAAATGGACAAGGGGAGTCAACAGGATCCTGGGAAGCGGGAATGAGGCGGTACCTATTTCTGGAAAAGTCATTCAGGCGATCAAAGAACGATCGGGGAAGGACAACCTCATAAAGTTAGAAGACGAATTAAAAGAGGGGGATGTTGTTCAGGTGAATTCAGGTCCGTTCAAAAGCTTAAGAGGAGTCTTTCAAAAAATGATGTCCAGCAAGGGAAGAGTGAGGATCCTTCTCAGTCTGATTGGAGTGGATGTGCCGGTGCAGATATCAAAATGGCAGATCAAAAAGGTAGCCTAAGAAAACAAAGGATAAGGTTGAGGTTTAAAGTTAAGGATAAACTCCGAACCCCCAACTCCGAACTTTAAAACATTGCCCAGGTCTCTGGCACAACTAAATAACGTGACGATTAATCGAATTCAAGAAAGTTCGACACGGCGGAAGCCTGCTTTTGCGTTGGGAAAAAGGTTCGTAGATCATTGAGTTATTGGGCTATTAAGTCCTGATGTTTAACCCGACAGACCCAACAAACCCGAGAAACTCAACAAAACAAAAAATGTTTATCTTTTTCAGAGCCCTCTCAGCTGCTTATATTGCGGGGATTTTTCTTTTCGCTGATTCACCCATAGTCTCTGATGTGGCCACTTTCAATCCTTATAGCCTTCTCCATATTCCTCTCTATGGCATTTTGACTTTTCTCCTTATTCTCTCTTTTCCTCCCAAAGGGAAAAGATTTGTTGGCGCCCGGGGCCTAAGAGACTCAACAGACTCAATAGACCCAAGTAACCCAACAAACCCAAGTAACCCAAGTAACCCAAGTAACCCAAGTAACCCAAGTAACTCAAGCAACCCAAGCAACCCAAGTAACCCAAGTAACCCAATAAACCTATTTGTTGCCGGAATGATTGCCCTTATAGTTGCCATTGCCGACGAACTCTATCAAGCCTATCTTCCAAACCGTAACGCCTCGGTATTTGATGTTTTTCTTGATATCATTGGCATCATTCTTTGTATGGGCCTGATCTTTAGGGTCGCAAACAAATCAAGGTTTATCAATGTCATAATGTTAATTGGTGGAAAGACTCAGAAAAAGGTTTATGACTGATCTAAAGCTATAGTGAGCCCAATAGACCCAATAAACCCGGTAAACCCGAAAGTGGAATTAGATTATCAGACCATATTCAGAGAGTTTAACAAGCTCACGATCGATTACCTCGTAGTCGGAGGATTGGCTGTCAACTTCCACGGGGTGCCGAGAATGACCTACGATATAGATCTGATGGTCCTTCTTGAATCAACAAATATTCTAAGGCTTGTTTCTCAACTCTCCCAGTGGGGGTATAAACCGAAAGTCCCTGTTGACCCGAGGGACCTCGCAGACGAGAAGAAGAGGGACTCATGGATTCGGGAGAAAGGGATGAAGGCGTTAAACTTTTATGCTGAAAAGCTTCCCATCGGTGAGATTGACATCGTTTTTGACTCTCCCGTGCCATAC
>CAYMTD010000317.1:0-3461 GCA_964393245.1 uncultured Syntrophaceae bacterium | reverse complement strand
GGATTTGTATACGGCGATGCAGAACTGGTTATCGAATATTCGGGGAGGCTTAGGGATCGCCACCGTTTTTGCGTGCGGGATATTTGGAGCGATGTCTGGAGCCAGTACTGCATCGGCCTCTGCGATGTCAAAAATCGCTATGCCCGAAATGCGTCGTTTCGGTTATTCCGATACCTTAGCAGCTGGAGCCATTGGTGTCGGATCCGTACTCGACATTTTGATCCCCCCCAGTATTGCGATGGTCGTCTATGGCATCTCTACGGATACCTCCATTGGGAAGCTCCTTATTGCCGGAGTGGTCCCGGGCATCCTTCTTGGAATCTTCTTGGTAGGATGCGTTTTAGTCTGGGTGACCGTCCACCCAGCAAGTGCTCCCAAAGTCATGCGGGTTCCCTGGAAGATACGGTTTAGGAGCCTCATGGCCATCTGGCCAAGCCTTTTGATCGTCCTCTTTGTGCTGGTAGCCCTTTACACAGGCATGGCGACACCCACCGAAGTCGGTGCTATGGGAGCAGCCGCTTCAGCTGTGGTTGGAGTGGCCATGGGCCGTCTTTCAAGAGCAAGTATTTTGAAGGCTCTCATAGACACGCTCTGCACCACGACCATGATCCTTTTCATCATCGTAGGGGCGATGATTTTCGGCCATTTCGTTACTCTAAGCCAGATACCTCAAAAGATCGTCAGCATGATCACGAGCTTGAACCTGAACCGCTGGGTCGTGTTATGGCTTGTCATCGGTACCTATTTCGGCGTGAGCATGTTCATGGATGAACTTCCGCTGATGCTGATCATCATCCCGATCGTATTCCCCCTGATCACCTCTATAGGATTTGATCCAATCTGGTTTGGTGTCATGACGATGATGATGGTTGGGATGGGTCTCGTTTTCCCCCCCGTCGGCATGATTGCTTTTGTCGTCAGCTCCACGACCAAAGTCGACTTAATGACGGTTTATCGGGGAACGAGCATATTAATTATAGCCATCGTATTGACGACCATCCTCCTCTGTTTCTTTCCTGAAATTGCACTCTGGCTTCCGAGTAAAATGGGCTAAGGCGTCATCCTACGATCGACTAGGGCGTATGGAATTTAGCAGAAAAACTTTTGAATCTTGCAGTCCAAACATGTTCAAGCGAGAGGAGGGGAAAAACCAGGCCTCCGTGTCAGGATATGGGATGAAGGTGGGGAAAGCTGGGTATTTACTGATGAGGTAACAGGCGGATAAAGCTATCGGGATCCTCTGTTGGTCTCTGTAGGGCATGGATTGCCTCTGTTAGTTGGCGTTCAGAGAAAAAAGCACATGACAGCAACCTAACCCCTTAGGTTCCTCAGTTTTCGGGTCGCCTCCCTATCGACCTTCAGAGTCCCTGGATCGATCACGACCCCATAATCTTCCCTGGCCTTCTCAAGGCTAACATAACCCTCAATCACATCTCTCTCCACCATTTCAGGATCGCGTTCCAGGGGATTTCCGTGACCCCCTCCGCCAGCCGCATCGATGGTCACAGCATCGCCTGGTTTCAACTGTGTTAATCCATAAGGGTTTCCTGGGACCCCATTGACTAAGAACTGGGCCCTGGCGCCAGGCTTTCCCCCAAAGAGCCCTTCAGGAGGGCGGTTAAACCTTCCAGCCTGGATTCCGAGATTGACAGGTGGAAGAGGGGCATACTGATCATCTGGGACTTTAAAAACCTCTCTTTGTCCGAGCCCCCCCTTCATCCGCCCTGGGCCAGCGGAATCGGTGATGAGCTCCCTCTTTTCTACAATCAGAGGCGTATCGCTTTCGAATATTTCAATTGGTGTATTGGCACCATTGGCAGGGAAAATATAGACATAATTGCCGTCGCTCACAGCACTGGCTCCCATTCCACCCCCTCGAATGATCACGGAATGCCAGGGTCTCCTATCATTCCTTCTTCCATAAAAGACATTCATCTGTGCTGGCGTCCCGCCACTTGCAGCAATCACTCTGTCCGGTGCGACATTGGACAGGGCCCGGTAAATGATTTCTGTTAGAAAATGTCCCACCACGAGCCGGGCGGCAACGGCCGCAGGGAACCTGCAATTGACGATGCTACCCTCAGGGGCTTTCATCTTTATGGGCCGGGCGCAGCCCTCGTTATTAGGGATATCCGGACCAAACATGCTTTTCATGGCCATGAAGACGTAGGCATAGGTGAAGTTGTAGACCACATTACCACCCCAGTCGACCTGAAGCGAGGAGCCCGCGAGGTCCACGATGATATCGCTTCCCTTTACCTCCACCGCCACCTTGACCACAATATCCTCTTTGCCTTTGGTCTGCTCGATCCTTCCCTCAGAATGGTAGATCCCATCGGGAATCTTCGCTATTTCTTCTCGCATGCTTTTTTCTGTTCGGCTGATGATCTGGTCCGCCAGATCATCGAGGTCCTCCAATTCGTTTTCCTTGAGCATCTGGCAGATCTTTTCCGCACAGACATGGTTGGCAGCGATCTGGGACCGTATGTCTCCTACGACCTCATCAGGCGTTCGGACGTTCCAGCGGATCATCTCCATCACAGAGGAATTGAGCACCCCTCCGTCGTAGAGCTTCACCAGAGGGATGAAAAGCCCTTCCTCAAAGACGTCATGGTTGTCGGAGGAGACACGACCGCCGATATCGGAGTGGTGGAAGACGCATGCCGTAAAGGCCACCAACTTCTTTTTGTAGAAGATGGGACTGATCACACAGACATCATTGAGGTGACCTGCCAAGGCCCAGGGGTCGTTGGTGATGAAGATATCGCCCGGTTTATAGGTTTCTTTAGGAAGTTTGGTCACGAGATTCTTGATTCCCAAGGCCATGGCTCCAGATTGGCCAGGGGTTGCAAAGGACCCCTGGGCCAGTTCGCGGCCCTTTTGGTCAGTGAACATACAGGTGTAGTCATGGGCATCTCTGAGCAGGCTGGAGAAGGCTGTCCGAGCCACGGCGCTGTCCGATTCATCGACAATGGAAATCAATCTCCGCCAGAGGATTTCTAATGTGATGGGGTCAAATTTCTGTCGTTTTCGCGCCATGTTTATGCCTCCTCATCTGGAACACGAATGACACGAATGAAAACGAATTCAACGAACGAAATTTATTCGTGCCATTCGCTGTCTTTCGTGTCATTTGTTCTTAATATCAATCCACAGGAATCCAAAATCGTCCACGGAAACCGAGGCGTCCTCGCCAATAATGACCGTCGACTCCTTCTCCTCGATAATGGCAGGACCTCGAAACTTGGCCATCGGAAAGAGTTGATATCGATCGTAAACGGTATAGGGGATGAAATCCCCGGCTATACGAGAGTAAGCGGGACGCTTCCCCTTGATCGCCCGGTCGTGAGAGCGTTTCTTTTTCTCCAGTTTCGGCAATTGGAGCAATCGTTCAGGGAGGCTTGCCCTCACCTTGAAATTGATAAACTCCACTTCAGAGTCGGGATAGGTCCTTCCATACA
>CAYMTD010000316.1:0-3474 GCA_964393245.1 uncultured Syntrophaceae bacterium | reverse complement strand
TCTTAACTTTTAACTTATAACTTTTTATACCACACCCTCCTCATCTCTTGCAAGGGAGAGATGGCATGTGATAAGATTTTAAGTGAATGAAATGCAATCTAATCAAGCAAGGGTACCCGCAGGGGAGTTGCTTCACAGAGGTCGAAGGCAAGAAGATGGTGGCCTGTGAGGCTACTCTTAAGCTGGCCGACACTGGACCCCTCCGCTTGATCTCCTCTGTCCATCTCTCCAGGCCAGAAAATTACCTTTCCATCTACCAGTCCGGTTGCAGCTTTTCGTGTCGAAAATGTCACTCCTGGACCTTCACCAAAGTTGCCAAAGGAGATTGGTGGTCACCTGCCGAGGTTTTGAAGGCGTGTAAGGAGTATGAGAAAGGAGTGACCCTTCGGGAGCCCAGGGAGAGGGCGACCGCCTATCACGCTCACGATTCCTGCCGTTGCTGCGGCTCTTGCGTGATGTATGGAAAACGATCATCGCTCTGCCCAAAGGTCATTCAGAAAAAGGAGATTCTTCTAAGTCCGCAAGGATGGGGACCCGCACGCAATATCGTTGCCTTCACCGGGGGAGATCTCACATGCTGCCCCGAGTTCTATGTGGCGTGCACCCGTCTCATTAAGGCAGAAACAAGCCTCTGGGTGCTGATAGAGACCAACGGTTACGGCCTCACTCCCCAAAACCTGGATGCCATGAAGGAGGCGGGTGTCGATTCCTTCTGGCTCGATATCAAGGCGTATGACGAGACAGATCATAAGTGGTTGACGGGTTGTTTCAACCGCAACCTTCTCAAATTGCCAGAAGAGATTCTGAGAAGGGGATTTGTGCTCGAAGTTCTTTCCCTGTATATCCCGAATCTGGTCGAAACGCCGCAATTGAAGAAGATTGCTCAGCACCTTTTCGAAGTGGACCCGGATATCCCTTTCACCCTCTTGGCCTTTTTTCCAGAATATCAGATGAAGAAATATAAAAGCCCGAAGGTCTCTGAAATGATCGAGGCCTACGGTGCGGTCAAAGCGATCGGCTTGAGGAATGTGAGGCTGGGGAACACCGGTGTCTTCGCCTCCACCAAGGAGGATCATCACCTCCTGAAAGAGAAGGTCGGGATGGGAAATTTCTGAAATGCGGATTGCGGAATTCGGATTGCTGACAAGAAAGGGTCTTTTGCTGACACGAAAAGTGGCTACCTTCCGGCAGCGACGACCTGATTATCTGATATGCGGATAGCCGTTAAATACTATTGATGAAGTCGTAAAAAGTCGTCATTCCCGTGAAAACGGGAATCCAGGGAATTCTAACTACATGAAAATACTGAATTCCTGCTTCCGCAGGAATGACAAAAAATTTCTCTTCAGACTTTTTACGAGACCATCACTATTTTGATCTTCAGATTTTTGCATTGTATCCAGATTCAGATTGTGGTAACTTGACCGCAGTTTGGACGTGTGAATAGGGGGCTCTCATGGAGAAGAAAATCCTCGTCGTCGATGATGAGGAGCGAGTGGTTCAATCCATCGCAGGGGTCCTGGAAGACGAAGGATTTCACGTCGCTTCAGCGAAAAGTGGGCAAGAGGCTATTGAAATCTTTCAAAAGGAATGGGCGGACGTGGCCCTCGTGGATATCTGGATGCCGGGGATGGATGGCATGGAGGTGCTGAGGAGGCTCAAAGGGATATCCCCTGACTGCCAGGTGATCATGATCTCAGGGCACGCAACAATCTCAACAGCCATGACAGCCGTGAAATTAGGGGCATTCGATTTCATTGAAAAACCCCTCTCTCTCGACCTTCTCCTCCAGACCATCCACCGGGCACTGGATCGGCAAAAGCAATTGGGGACGATTCAACCTGTGGGTGAAAATGGTCTCCAAAAAACGTTGTTCCCAAGAGAGAAGGGTTCGAAAACAGTCATGCGGCCCCCGACTTCCTTGAGGTCATCCCCTTTTCCTTCTGAAGGCGCTTCGAAAGGGAAGGGGGCATCGCTGTTGTCCCAGCGAACCATTAAAAAGAGTGTCGTCGTTTACGGGACAGGGCTCCATTCAGGGATGAAGACGGGTCTCCTGTTTCAACCTCTTCCGCCCAATAGCGGAATCCTTTTTGGGAATATCTCCTCCGATGAGGTTGTTCCGGCCCACCTCGATTTTGTCCAGACGACAGAATTTGCGACTTCGTTGAAGAAGGGAGGGGCGATCGCCAAGACGGTGGAACATCTCATGGCCGTTCTCCATGCCTATCGTATTACGAATTTGATGATCAAGATGATCGAGGAAATTCCAATCATGGATGGGTCAGCTCTCGAATTCTGCAAGGTGATAGAGGAAGCCGGGATAGAGGAGCAGGATGAGAGGGGGGATGAATTGATCATCGATTGTCCGATGGAGGTCATTTATAGAAACAAGTCTCTGATCATTGAGCCCGCTGAGGTCTTTTCAATCTGCTATTTCCTCGACTATCCACCCCCCATTGGAAAACAATCCCTCGAGTTCACCCTCAAGAGCGAGGAGGCTTTTCGAGACCAAATCGCTCCGGCAAGAACCTTCGGGTTCCTCAAGGATGTAGAGATGCTTGAACGAATGGGAATGGGTGGAGGAGGCAGGCTTCACAACTTCATTCTGTTGGATGATGAAAAAATCGTCAATACTGAATTGAGGTTTCCGGACGAATTCGTCCGTCATAAGATCCTGGATCTCATCGGTGATTTCTATCTCCTGAACCGCCCCGTACGAGGAAAAGTGGTGGCTAAGTTTACGGGCCATTCTGAAAACATAGCCCTTCTTAGAAAGATCCAGGAGGAGCAGCGGAAAAAAGAGCATCGAGAATCACCACCATCCTGATGCGTCATCGTTGAGGGGCGAGAGCCTTTCCTTTTCTGGAGGGGATCATGGGAAATGAAGAGCATCGACCTGCTGTCAAAGAGTTTTTGGGTATGCTGGCTGACCTTTTAGCTGAGAAGTATTTTGAGCGCATGGATGACCGGATGAGAAAGATCCCAGAACTTCGGAGGTTGATCACCGCGAAAGAGGCCAGCCAATATCTGAGCCTCTCGACGGACACGGTCTACCGGATGGCTTCACTAAAAAAGCTGCCCTACCTCAAGATCGGCGACAGGGTCCTCTTCGATGTGAAGGCGCTGGATCAATGGATTGAGAAACACATGGTCCGAGAAAAAGAGTGGAAGAGACAGGAACTAAAGATCGAGATCGAGAGGGAAAGAACCAATAGCAAATCGTCGAAAGAATCCGACCTCCTGAGCCTCCTCAGAAAAAAGAAAAGCTGAACAGAATGTTCGTATAATAATTCTAAGATGGGTTTGCACCGGACGAGATGAAAGCGTATCCGATCCCTTGTGGAAAGAAGACGATCCCCCTGAAGATTCCAGAGGACGTCCCGGTTCAGTGGGTAGCATCGAGGATGATCACCCCTGTTCGGAAAGTGGAAAAGGCGGTTGAGGAAGCCCTTAGCCGTCCCATTGGGACTCAGA
>CAYMTD010000315.1:0-3479 GCA_964393245.1 uncultured Syntrophaceae bacterium | reverse complement strand
TGACTGTGGTCTGTCACGACCACGACGGCATCGATCCTCTGAAGCAAGGATAGGGTGAGAGGAGAGGAATTTAATTTGAAATGGTATTTTCGAAAAGGGGGAAGGCAAGGGATGAAGGGGTCATGATAGAGAATCGTCGCCCCCTTTTTTTGCAAGAGGTCCATGATCGCCAAAGCTGGAGACTCCCGGGCATCATCGACATCCTTCTTATAGGCCACTCCGAGAATGAGGATTTTTGCTCCTTTGATACTCTTCCTTCTCTCATTGAGGGCATCCACCGTCTTGGAGACCACATAGTAAGGGATGGAGATGTTGATCTCTCCGGCCAACTGGATGAATTTCGTTGTAAAATCATATTCCCTGGCCTTCCAGGAAAGATAGAAGGGATCGATGGGAATGCAGTGGCCCCCCATCCCTGGACCCGGGTAGAAAGGGGAGAAACCAAAAGGTTTGGTAGCTGCGGCTTCGATCACCTCCCAGATGTCAATTCCCATCCGGTCTGCGAGCATTTTCAATTCGTTGACGAGAGCGATATTGACACTGCGATAAATATTCTCAAGGAGCTTGGTCAACTCTGCCACCCGGGGCGAGGAGACTGGAACCACCTTCTGAATGACCTGCCCATATAGCGTAGTGGCTATTTTTCTGCATGCCGGAGTGACCCCGGAGACGACTTTTGGGATCTGAGACGTTGAGAAATTCTGATTTCCCGGGTCTTCCCTTTCCGGGGAATAGGCCAAAAAGAAATCCCTCCCCACTTTCAAGCCCGTCGATGTTAATTGGGGAAGGATCAATTCCTCCGTCGTTCCCGGATAGCTGGTGCTCTCGAGAATGATGAGTTGCCCTTTTCTCAGATGATCGCGGATGGCTTCGGTCGTTTTCTCTATGTACTGGAGATCGGGCTCCATCTTTTCCGTCAAGGGGGTGGGGACACAGATCGTGATGCAATCGGGTTTGGCAAGCAAAGAAAAATCGTCCGTCACGTCCAGAAGGCCATTCCGAACAAATCGACGGATCCTCGAAGAGGGAATCGATTTGAGGTAGCTTCTCCCTCTCTTCAATTGAGCTACCTTCTTAGAGTCAATATCAAATCCCAGGATATGGAAACCCTCCTCGCAGAACCTCAGAACCAGAGGCAGTCCCACATATCCCATGCCGATGATTCCAACCAGCGCCTTTTTTTTAAGGATCTTTTGAAAGAGTGCATCCATCTTGTTCGTGTTCATGCGTCCCCTTTCTCTTTCGACGCTCAGCATTCAACCATTGATGAATTCGTAAGGAATGTCATTCCCGTGAAGACGGGAATCCAGGAAAATTCTGGATCCCCAAAAACTGGCTTCCTGCCTGCGCAGGAAGGATAGAACGGAACCTTTTCAGACCTTTTATCAGACCATCCTCATTTCAAGATTCCGCGATTCCTATAGAACGCTCTGATCCGATCCACTACATGGGCTTGCTGCTCCTCTGTCAATTCTGGGAAGATAGGCAAGGCCAGAGTTTCTTCGGCTGCCCTCTCTGATACGGGAAAATCCCCCCGACGATAATTCAAAAACGAATAGCATTCCTGCAGATGAAGGGGAACGGGGTAATAGATGTCTGTACCAATCCCTTCCTCGGCGAGGAACTTTTTCAATCCGTCCCTTTTAGGGGCACGAATCACGTATTGGTTAAAGATATGACGATTTTCATATTGAATGGTTGGGAGACGAAGACCGGGCACTGATGGAAGGAGATCATCGAAGAGGAGGGAGTAGCGCTTCGCCCTCTTCTGTCTTTCTAAGGTCCATCGCTCCAGATACTTGAACTTGACCAGCAGAATAGCCGCCTGAAGGGTATCCAGCCGGCTATTGATTCCAATCCATTTATGGTAGTACTTGGGTCTGCTTCCGTGGGTTCTGAGGAGGCGAATCTTTTCGGCCAATTGAGGATCGTTCGTCACGACCATCCCGGCATCTCCGAAAGCCCCCAGATTCTTGGTCGGATAGAAGGAAAAGCACCCGAGCTCTCCCATGGCTCCAGCTCTTCGACCTTGAGAATCGTTGGGTTTGTATTCTGCCCCGAGTGCCTGAGCAGCGTCCTCAATGATGTAAACCCGTTTTGCTCGTCCGATTTCAAGCAGCGGATCCATGTCGCAGCACTGTCCGAAGAGATGCACCGGAATGATGGCTTTTGTTCTTGGGGTGATCTTCTTTTCAATCTGAGAGGGACTGATGTTGTACGTGTTCGGGTCGATGTCGACAAAGACAGGGGTTGCACCGGCGCGCGATACGGCCCCGGCTGTCGCAAAAAAGGTGAAGGGCGGGATGAGAACTTCATCTCCAGGCCCGATCCCCAGAGCCATGAGTGAAAGAAGAAGGGCATCCGAGCCTGAGGCGACCCCAATGGCATATCGGGCTTGGCAATATTGGGCAATGGTTTGCTCCAGATGCTCGACCTTTTGACCCAGAATAAATTGCTGGGATTTGAAGACTTCGTCCAGGGCAGACCTGACCTCATCCCCAACCAATTGGAATTGAGGCGATAGATCGAAAAAGGGGACCTTCATGACTCATCCTTTCGAGTTGAAGCTTGGGAAAGTTATTGGCGTTAAAATTAAGATAAAAAAAAATGATAGTCAAGGCCGTTTATCAAAGATATAATAAGTTTATGAGAAGAATGAATCTCGATTCGACCTCGATTCTCTTGGTCCGGCCTCGCTACCATGAAAATATCGGTTCGGTGGCCAGGGCGATGAAGAATATGGGACTGAATCGGTTGATCGTGGTGGATGGTGCTTCACCGCTCCACCAGAATGCCTACAAACTTGCATCCGGGGCCGAGGACGTTCTGGAGCGGGCAGAAGAATTTCCAAATTTGAAAGAAGCCATCTCTGAGATGGGTTGCGTGGTTGGGACAACCTCCCGGGCAGGAAAGGCGAGAAGTCCCCTGCTGACCCCAAAGGGTTTGGTGGAGGAACTCATCCCTATTTCTGAGAAGAATTCGATTGGAATTGTGTTCGGGTCCGAGAAAGAAGGATTGACCAATGAGGAGCTCTCGCTCTGCCACTTTTATGTCAGGATTCCGTCGGCGGATGCTTTCCCTTCTCTCAATCTGGCACAGGCAGCGATGGTCCTTTGCTACGAGCTCTTTCAGTCCTCAACAACGAATCGAAAAGAGACGGGTCTGCTGACCTCATCCGATCACCTGGAGAGAATGTTTGAGCATATGGAGAGAACGCTCGTTGCGATCGGTTTCCTCGATCCCAAACACCCGGAGAGAATCATGCGCGTCCTCAGAAAAATATTTGGAAGAAGCCAGATGGACGAAAGAGAAGTCCAAATTTTCCGGGGAATCTGGAGCAGGGTGGATTGGTACGTAAAAAGAGATCAATTAAAAGTGAAGAGTTAAAAGTTATGAGTTGAAAATCAAAAAAAGGTCTTAAGGATGGAGGCCTGTAGGGGAGCCTCTCTATAGGCTTCCGAAAAGGCGGCCCGTGAGGG
>CAYMTD010000314.1:0-3492 GCA_964393245.1 uncultured Syntrophaceae bacterium | reverse complement strand
TTCAAAAGGCATGAAGCGGAGCCTCACGATTGCAGCAGCTCTAGTTCATGAACCACCGCTCATCTTCTTAGATGAGCCCACAAGTGGCCTTGACGTGGTGAGCGCCCGAAATTTAAGGACGATTATCAAGCACCTCCACCAACAGGGAACAACCATTTTCTTGACCACCCATAATATTGAAGAGGCGAATAACCTCTGTCACCGTATTGCCATCATCGTAAAAGGAAGGATCATTGTCAATGATGCTCCGGAGGCGCTGAAAAGGTTGGTCCAAGGGGAGTTCACGGTAGAAATAGGGGTTCAGGATCCGGATCTCCCGGGCTTAACGGGATGGATTGAAGAGATGGATGGAGTCGAAGAAGTGAAGCGAAACCAAAATCGCTTCATCGTGAGATTTTCAGGAAGGCCCCCCTGGGAATCCTTTCTCCCCTCTCTTCACAAGAGAGGCGTCGTGGTTACCTCGGTCAATACACTTCAACCCACCTTGGAAGATGCATTTGTGAAGATCACGGGATTGGACAAGGAGATCATGATGATGGAGAAGGAAGGGAAGAAGGGATAATGATCTCGAAGGAGTTGAAGGCGGTCTACTTTATTGGTCTCAAAGACGTCCAGAGCTACTATTTCAAGCCACCCAATATTTCATGGGGAATCATCTTTCCCTTGGCCATGACCCTGGCTTTCTACCTGAGAAATCCACGAGGAATGATCGATCTCATTCCAGGACTTCTGGGGATGACCATCCTTTTTGGTTCAACTTCGATGGAGGCCGTGGTCATCACCTTTGAACGGAGATTGGGGTCCTTCGAGAGACTGCTTCTGGCGCCGGTCTCGCTGGAAGGCGTGTTGGCAGGAAAGATATTGGGTGGGGCGTTCTTCGGCTTTGTGGTTTCATCAGCCATGCTCATCGTCTCGCTCTTTTTCTTCTCTTTTCCGCGTTTCAACCTCTTTTTCCTAATCCCATCTCTGATCCTTTCAGCGCTCGCTTTCTCAGCCCTGGGCGCCTTTGTCTCCGTTGCAGTAAAAGAGGTGTTTGAAGCTCAGACCCTGGCCAACCTCTTCCGATTCCCAATGATATTTCTGAGTGGGGTGTTTATTCCCATTGAAAGTCTGCCAAAGCCGGTTCAGATCATCTCTTATCTCCTTCCATTAACCTACAGCGTGGAATTGTTACGAAATTCTTTGCTTTCGTCTCACACTTCCATTCCTTTTTGGATTTCCCTGCTCATCCTGATAGCGTTTTCGTCGTTCTTCTATTTGGCAAGCGTCAGGGTCTTAAAGAAAAGACTGGGTTGGGGCTACGCCTAAAATGGTCATTCCTGCGAAAAAATGCAGGGGAGCCCCTCTACGGGCTCCTTAATCCGACCGGTATCGAAATGATCTTGCACCCGCTGGCTCAGGGGCGAGATGATATTGTTTCCTTGAGAAGATCTCTCACCCTGTTTTGAATCAAATCCCTTACCTGCCGGAAGAAATCGATGGGCTTTCCTTTGGGGTCCGGAATCTCCCACTCGATGACCTTTTTTGCCAGGACAGCAGGGCAGGTCTCCTCACATCCCATGGTCACGAGGTAATCCATTTCAATCGGAGGAAGGTCATCAAGACTCTTAGGACGTTTACCATAGAGATCGACTCCTTTCTCCTTCATGACCTCAATGACTAATGGGTCAATTTGGGAAGAGGGACTGGACCCTGCACTGTAGGCTTCTATTTTTCCTCCTCCGAAAGCTTCGGCAAACCCCTGAGCCATTTGACTTCGCCGTGCATTTTCAACACAGACAAAGACAATCCTTTTTTTTCTCTTCTTCATAGAAATAACCTTATGGACATATTGTCATTGTAACCCAAATTGAGCGATTCTTTAATCTTGTCATTCTGAGGAGCCGATAGGCGACGAAGAATCTCAAAGGCTCGATTCACCTAATGAGAGATTCTTCGCTTTCGCTCAGAATGACAAGGGAAGAACTTTTCCTATTCCTTTAATAAAAAAATCGCTCAATTTAGATGTAAGTATAGCGATCTTGGGCTTGAAAATGCCTTAGGTTGGCTTCTAAACAATGATTTAAAGCGGTTAAGTATGTGAATATTTTTTTACCATTCAGACTTCGCAGGATGCTATTCCAATCGCTATTTGTCCTCCGGGTGTTCTTTAAGATAATTTTGAGCCTTTTTTAAAAAGTCTTCGTAAAAAGGTTTTGATTCTGATATAAATTTTTGGATAGATGCCCAACGGATATCGAGATATTCATGAGAGATGATATTTCTTAAGCTTACCCACCTGGAAAGTTTTCCCATGCCCTCTTCGCTGAAGTCTTCTACAAGCGAAAGGTTCTTTACAATATCTTTATATGTATCCGGGAGGGAACGATCTTCTGACGTCAGGATCAATTTGCAAATATCAATAGAGGAATTTATGATATTTTCAATCCACCTTTCGACATTCCTTCTCTTCCCTCTGTCACCATTGTATTCTTTCCAGGAAAGAGTTCCGAAGGCCTCATAGTCCCTTAACTCGTTTTCGAGAAATGTAAGATGCTTGATCAGGCGAAACTTAATCTCCTTTTTCAAGGTTGTTTCTCTCCATATAATCGTTTATAACAAAATTCATAAAATCTTCCGACTCTTCTGTCACAACATCCATAAAGTCAAGATACAGACCCCAGTCATTTATTGCGAGTGGAATTCCCCTGATGGCACTTGCCGCAACAGGAGAGGGAACCCTGTTTAAGACAAGGAGCTCGACTTCTTTCTTGGTTACTTTTTCCATATCAGCCCATATCTCCTCTTCCCCTTTGTAAAAAACTTCTCCCTCAAACTCAATAGGATGTCTCCGCTCAGGGTAAAAATAGACGGCTATATCGACATCCGATAATTGAGTTGCATTTCCCTTCGCCTGGGAACCATACAAAAAAGCGAAGGCAACGTCATCCCTGTTGTTAAAGTAATTTTTTAATGCTTCAATGTCCATCGTATTCAAGCTACTCAACCCTGAGAAAAATGTCAATCCTTTTTGCTAATTCTTAGGAATTTCGGCCAATCCCCGGGCAGATCTTTTATCATCCTAGTTAATTCTCCAGTTTTTACTAAATAAAACCTAACCAAAAATATTTGAAATTTCCCCTCACCCCTCTCTCTCCCCAGCGGGGAGAGGGAGGGGTGAGGGGGCACTTCTTGAAAAAAGCTAGACATAAATTCTCAGACTTCAATATGTAAGAATCTACGCCTCTTCCGGGACTTCGCCCGGAAGATGGGGCCCCTTCGGGGCAGCATTCTTCGTCATTCCTGCGGAAGCAGGAATCCGTGCGCCTGCAAGCAGGTGCGATCTGAGAGGTGAAAGTCCTCTCTCAGGAGATGCCCGCTCCTGGTAGTCGAAGGCAACTGCGTCGCCGTGAGGCGGGGTGGGAAGCAGCCGGAAGCGAACATGCAGTCCGTAGGAGGACGAACACGATTCGGCCGTGCGTCGCGACGAGCCTTCGGATTCAGGGCGAAGTC
>CAYMTD010000313.1:0-3494 GCA_964393245.1 uncultured Syntrophaceae bacterium | reverse complement strand
AATTTCTCGCCGTTAAGAAATTGAAGGATCCCATGAAGGGTCCCATCCTCTGCTTTGTCGGCCCTCCCGGGGTTGGCAAGACCTCCCTGGGACGGTCCATCGCGCGGGCTCTGGAACGAAAATTCATCCGGATCTCACTGGGAGGGGTGAGAGACGAAGCCGAGATCCGGGGACATCGGAGAACCTATGTCGGAGCCCTTCCTGGCCGAATCGTTCAAGAGATCAGAAGGGCTGGGACTTCCAACCCGGTCTTCATGCTCGACGAAGTGGATAAAGTGGGTACAGATGTGCGAGGCGACCCGGCAGCCGCACTCCTTGAGGCCCTTGACCCTGAACAGAATTTTTCGTTTACCGATCATTACCTCGATGTCCCTTTCGATCTCTCCCATGTCCTCTTCATTACGACAGCCAATACCCTCTCGCCGATTCCCCCGGCGCTGCTGGATCGGATGGAGGTGATTCATCTGTCGGGCTACACCGAGGAAGAAAAGGAGAAAATCGCTTTCCAGTTTCTGATTCCTCACCAAAAAGAGGAGAACGGTTTGAAGGACCATTCCCTCCGCTTTACCCAGGATGCGGTTTATAAGATCATCCGGGAATATACGCGGGAAGCGGGGGTTCGAAATTTAGAGCGCGAGATCGCCACCCTCTGCCGGAAAGTGGCGAAAGAGGTGGCCATGGGGAATCCCTCAAAGGAGGTGTTGGACGATGCGTTCGTGGAAGCGCTCCTGGGCCCCCGGAAATTCTTTCGTGAAGTTGCGCAAGAGATCGACCGGATTGGCGTGGCAACCGGATTGGCGTGGACGGAGAACGGAGGCGATATTCTCTTTATTGAAGCCTCTAAGATGAAAGGGGATAGGGGGCTCATCCTCACGGGCTCTCTTGGAGACGTGATGAAGGAATCCGCGCAGGCCGCTCTTTCCTTTATCCGAACCAACGCCCATTCCCTTCGGGTCCCTGAAGATTTCTACCAAGAGTGCGATCTTCACATTCACGTTCCTGCCGGTTCAACGCCAAAGGATGGCCCTTCTGCGGGGATTACCATTGCCATTGCCATTCTTTCTCTCTTGAAGGAGAAAGCTGTTCCGCGTGAAGTTGCCATGACAGGAGAACTGACCCTAAGCGGGAGAGTGCTTCCGGTTGGCGGAATCAAGGAAAAAATCTTGGCGGCTCGAAGGGCGGGAGTGAAGACAGTGGTTCTCCCCAAGAAGAACGAAGAGAACCTCAGTGATATTCCTGATTATATCAAGAAGGAGATGAACCTGATTTTGGTGGAACACGTCCAAGAGGTCATCGATTTGGCCTTCCCCTCGTAAGGTATTTAAGTTCGGAATGTAGAGTTCGGAGAGAAAAATACTCAGAACCAAAAACTCCTAACGCATTACTCTGCAGTCGTGCAGCAGGTCATGGTTTCTTTTAAATCCGGGTTCATCTCCATTCTGGGAAGGCCCAATGTCGGAAAATCAACCCTTTTCAACCGCATCCTGGGCGAGAAGATTGCCATCGTTACTGAAAAACCCCAGACCACACGCAACCGGATTCTTGGCATCAAGCATGTCGAAGGAGGTCAAATGATCTTCCTCGACACCCCTGGGCTCCATAAGGGAAGATCTGCTTTGAACCAGCGAATGGTTCAGACGGCCGTTGCTTCAAGCCGAGAGGCCGACGTCCTTCTTTTTATGATTGAGGCAACCTCTCCTCTCATTGAAGAGGATCGCCAGATGATTGAGTCCATCAAAGGAAGCTCGGGGGTCCCTTTTCTCATTATCAACAAGATCGATTTGGTGAGGAAGCAGATGCTTCTTCCCATCATTGACCAATATCGAAAGCTTCACCCCTTTCAAGCGATCTTGCCAGTGTCAGCGATCACGGGGGAGGGAATAGAAATCTTGCTCAAGGAGATCATGGGGGTCCTTCCGGAGTCTCCCCCGTATTATCCGGAAGATATGATCACCGATCAGACAGAACGATTTCTGGTCTCTGAACTGATTCGTGAGAAGGTGATCGAGCAAACTTATCAGGAGATCCCATATTCCACAGCGGTCACCATTGAGTCGTTTAAGGAAAATCCTGAAAAGAACCTGGTTGCTATTAAAGCAACGATTCATGTGGAAAGGGTTTCCCAAAAGAAGATCCTCATCGGAAGAGGGGGACAGAAATTGAAGCAGATCGGGGAGATGGCCCGGAAAGCAGTGGAGGCCTTCCTGGAGAGGAAGGTTTTCTTGGAATTGTGGGTCAATGTTGAGAAGAATTGGACTCGAGACCCCCCAGCACTGAATCGATTGGGCTATCCGGCTATGCTTACCCGTCGAAACTAACGTGAGGCTTCGGTGGATGAAAAAGAGTCTTTAGGCAAATACCTCAAGAGGGAACGGGAAAATCGGAACGTCTCCCTCAAAGAGGTTTCAAAACAGATTAAGGTCAGAGAGCCTTTGCTGAAAGCCGTTGAAGAGGAAGAGCGTAACCTTCTTCCGTCGGCTACCTATGTGAAAGGATTTCTTTCGGCTTATGCCAAATATCTCGGCCTTGACCCCAATGAGATCATCCGTCGCTATGAGGCGGAGTCGAAAGAAGAACCGATTTCTCAGCCGGAGGCTCCTCCCCAAAGGAGGATTCTGGGGAGTCCGAAGTATCTATGGATGGCCGGAGGTTTGATCATCGTTGGTTTCATCGTCCTCTACCTTATCCTGTCTCCCCCCCCACCGCCCGTTCCCCCTCCCCCGGCCGAGCCAGTGGCAAAGAAAGCCATTCCGCAGGGCCCCCCTCCTTCAGTTAGTGAGAAGCCTTCTGCTTTGGAAGAAAAGGGAATCTCCCTGGGGATCAAAACGGTGGAAAGGACTTGGGTGGAGATTCGGATCGATGGTCAACCGGCGCGCGAAGCCACCTTTCAGCCTGGAGAAAGTTTCACCTATAGGGGGGCAGAGCGAATCGAACTGCTGGTTGGAAATGCCGGGGGGCTCGAGATGACTTTCAATGAAAGGCCACTCGAAAAAATCGGGAAATCGGGAGAGGTCGTTACCGTCATCCTCACTCCCCAAGGCGTGGAGGTCAAACGCCCCGAACCGGTCAAATCTGTAGAGCAATAGTCTTTGGCCGGAACGTCTCCCGTCTCGCTCTGGCGGGATCCGTGGGGTCCCTGCTCGCTCCGGTCCCCACCGACAGGGGGGGCGGGGAAGGGCTGAACATAAAATGATATTCCACTGTCCTGCCCAAGCGGGATGTCTGCCTGCCCTGTACCATGTTAGCTTCAGCACCTCCCGGTAGGCAGGGCCGGGGAGTTTCGATCCTACAAGGAAAGGAGTCGTAAAAAAGAAAGACAATGGTCCGTTATCGTGACGAAGACGAAAGAGATCAAATCTCCTGGAGGGAGATTGATCGCAGAAGAGATCGCAGTCCCTATGCTCCTAAGGAGGAGCCGAGGCCACGGGAGAGGTCCCGAAAATCGGAGTGGATGAAGAGGCAGTATCGCAAGGAGGTTGATAAACTCTTTATGG
>CAYMTD010000312.1:0-3510 GCA_964393245.1 uncultured Syntrophaceae bacterium | reverse complement strand
AAAGCCCCTCTGATGCCAAAACCTTGGACCGTCAATCTCAGAACGGTAGAACAGACGAGTTCCTGGAGCGGGTTTTTCTTCCTTCTGGTATTTTCCAAGAAGGATCCCTCCGCCCAAGGGACTCCAGCAGGTTACGCCCATCCCTTGGTCTTTGCAGGCAGGCAAGACCTCCCGTTCTGCTTCCCGGTTGATCAGGTTATAGAGATATTGTCCGCAGGTGAGTTTCTCAAGGTTGAAGAGAGCGCTGATGCCATTGGCCTTTAGAATCTGCCATGCGAAGAGGTTGCTACAGCCAAGATATCGAACCTTTCCCTGACGGACCAGATCATTCAGGGTCCTCATCGTCTCCTCCAATGGGGTGAAGAAATCTGGCCCGTGCATATAATAGAGGTCAATAAAACCCGTTTGCAGGCGACGCAAACTTGCTTCACACGCCTCCATGATATGCTTTCGGGATAACCCCTTGGCATTAGGGGACTTCCCGGTACGAAAGAAACATTTTGTAGCCAAAACGATTTCGTCTCGCTTGCTATCCTTTAAGGCTTCTCCAACAATCTCCTCAGAGACACTCCCTGCATAGATATCTGCGGTATCGATAAAATTGCCTCCCGCATTCAAATACTGATCGATGATTTCTTTCGAAGTTTTCCGATCACAACCCCAATCCTTGGCACCAAAGGTCATGGTCCCTAAACAGACACGTGACGCCAAAAGCCCGGTCTTGCCCATATATCGATACTTCATCTGTGCCTCCTCCCTCCATGGGAATACGACTGTTCCTATTTCATCGAGACCATTCTATGTTCTCCCGTCGGATAAGACAATAAAATTCGTCCACCCGTTCAAATGCCTCACCCAAACGGGATAGGGGCGACTTTAGTCGCCTGCCAGATAGGGGGATTTGGGCGTTATGGTTCGACAGGCTCACCATGCGGCATTCTGTTTCGGTCTACCAAAGCCCTCCAAATTGACAGTCAATCAAAATTGTAGTATTTTTAATAATCTGGAGGAGTTCGATTATAAGAGGTTTTCCCCTTTTATTTATTGGAGAAAGATGTCCCTTTGGACGGTGATGAATTGAAAGAAGTCCTTTCACTCGTCTCAAAACCCGTCAGGTATCTTGGACAGGAGTTCAATTCGATCAGAAAAGACCCTGCTCAGATCAGGTTGAACTTCTGTCTGGCATTTCCCGATGTCTATGAAGTGGGGATGTCCCATCTTGGGATTCAGATCCTCTATCATGTCCTCAATGGGAAAGAAGGGGTGGCCTGCGAGAGAGCCTTCGCCCCCTGGGTAGATATGGAGAGGGTGATGAGACAGAAGGGTCTCCCTCTTTGTTCCCTTGAATCCTCCACCCCGCTCCATCGGTTTGACATACTGGGGTTCTCGCTCCAGTATGAACTCGGTTTCACCAATGTCCTCAATATGCTCGACCTCTGTGGGATTCCCTTTTTGTCAGAAGAGAGGGATGAACGATTCCCGCTCGTTGTTGCGGGGGGGCCAGCAGCCTTCAACCCAGAGCCGGTGGCTGATTTCTTCGACGCCATCGCGATCGGAGATGGTGAAGAAATCGTCCTGGAAATCTGCGATCAAGTGATGGAATGGAAAGAACTGAGGGAGAAAAAGGAAGAGCTCTTGAAGTCCCTCTCTAAGATCGAAGGCATCTACATTCCCAGCCTCCGCAGAAAGGGCGATAGAATTCGAAAAAGGTTCGTCTCAGACCTGAACCTTTCTCCTTTCCCAACTTGCCCTATCGTGCCTTATATGAAAGTGGTCCACGACCGTCTCAATTTAGAGATCGCCAGGGGCTGCAAGAGGGGGTGCCGTTTTTGCGAAGCAGGGTTCATCTACCGGCCTTACCGGGAGAGAAGTCCGGAGCGCATCCAGGAAGCGATCCGCCTGGCGCTGAGACAGACGGGGTACGAAGAAGTCTCGCTCCTCTCTCTCAGTGCAGGGGACTACGCTTCCATTGGGCCTCTGCTCTCCCATTTAATGGACCGATACGAATCGAAAAAGGTGGCCGTCTCCTTCCCTTCCTTGAGGATCGAGAGTGTGGTGAAGGATCTCGCCTCAGAAGTGAAACGCGTGAGGAAGACGGGATTCACCATCGCCCCCGAAGCCGGGACGGAACGGATGCGTAGGGTGATCAATAAGGAGATGGATGAAGGGGTTCTCTTCGAAGGCTTAACCGATCTTTTCTCAAAGGGTTGGAAGGGCATCAAACTCTACTTCATGATAGGCCTTCCATCAGAAAGGGAGGAGGACCGAATAGGGATCGCCCGCCTGGCCAGGGAGATTTCTTCCTTGGGAGAGAAGCAGAAGATTTATCCCAGTATCAATGTCAGCGTCTCGACCTTCGTTCCCAAGCCCCATACCCCCTTTCAATGGGAATCTCAGATTCCTCTGGAGGAGATGAAGGAGAATCTCTCTTTCTTGAGAAGCGAGTTAAAGAAGAACACCCTCCGTTTCAAATGGCAGGATCCGCATTTGAGCTTTTTGGAGGGGATCTTTTCCATGGGCGATCGCCATCTCTCTCGTGTCTTGACCGAGGCCCATCGGCTGGGATGTCGGTTTGACGGTTGGAGTGACCAGTTTCATTATCCTCGCTGGAAGGAGGCGTTTGAGAA
The DNA here is from genome assembly GCA_964393245.1 of uncultured Syntrophaceae bacterium. Taxonomy (GTDB): domain Bacteria; phylum Desulfobacterota; class BSN033; order BSN033; family UBA1163; genus CAYMJV01. Next base: position 883 of record CAYMTD010000312.1, on the reverse strand, counting down.
AACAGGAGTGAAGATGAATGCTGGCACACGGAGGAAGGACTTCAATGAAGTTCTTCCCTGGTCCTTTATCGATACTGGGATAGAGCCAGGGTTTCTGTGGGGAGAGTATCAGAAAGGCTTGCGGGAGGAGACGAGTCCCTCCTGCCACCAGGACTGTTCCCGGTGCGGAGTTTGTGACGGAGCGTCGATCCGGGTAAGGGAAAGCCATTCCAAAAGGATTCCATGGACGGTGAGGGAGGGAGAAGGAAGGGTCCGGAGCAGACCCCTGAAGCAAAAGGTTCGACTCTGTTTCACGAAAGAAGGGGACATTCGATTCATTAGTCACCTGGAACTCGCCCATCTCTTTCACCGCGCTTCTAAGAGGGCTGACCTACCCCTCTCCTACTCGGAAGGCTTCCATCCCAACCCACGGATCATCTTTGCGACAGCCATTCCGGTAGGCATGGAAAGCCGGATGGAGATTGTTGATATGGAATTGGAGGGGCGAATTCCTCCGCAGGAGGTTCGAGAGAGGCTTAACCAAGCGCTTCCACAGGGGGTTGAAATCCTGGAGGCCGTGGAGGTTCCGTTAAATGCTCCCGCTCCTTCTCTGCTATCGCCCTCGGTCTATTGGATGCCTTTGGATCGTCTCATTTCAAAAGAAGAGGCCAGGATGCAGATTCGCAAAGCCCTGGAGAATGAAGAATTCATCCTTCATCAGGAGAGAAAAGGGAAGGGGAGAACGGTCGATATTCGCCCATTAATCCAGAGAATGGAGCTAAAGGAGGGGAGGGACGATTCAAGGGAAGCCTCTTCCTGGGGAATTGAACTGGTTCTGCGGAATGTAATGGGCAGGACAGCCAAACCCACAGAAATCATCGGAGCGATCCTCAGTTTGAAAGGG
>CAYMTD010000311.1:0-3517 GCA_964393245.1 uncultured Syntrophaceae bacterium | reverse complement strand
CGATGTCCTCTGGAATGGGAACGGGATTCTCCTCAAGAAATTCATCCGTGGCCAAATACCCGATATGAGCAAAATCCCTTTCCCAGATCAGGGTGACCAAGTCATCCTCCAACTGATTGATATTGTCACTCCGTTTGATGAGATCGAGTAATCCCTCGATCTCCCAATCTTCCAATCCTTTCATGAAACGCAGCTCTCTCAGTCCATCCCTGTAGAAAAAAAAGGCCAGGCTGGTCTTCACATCCCTGTTTTCATATAAGACCTTTCCGTTGTACGAAAGATCATACTCCCCGATTTGCAGGGTGAAGACATTATACTTGTTGAGAAAGAATTGAAATTTCCTGAGAACGGAATCGCGGAACCCTTTGAGCGTGGGATTGTCCGGCGGATAAAAACGGAAGGCCTTGATGGCCTTGATGAACGAGCTGGTTAAGTCTCTGGCAAGGAGGAGTTCTTCATCTGTCTCAACGCCCTCGACGGGTGGCATCTCCGGTGTGAGATCGGGAGGCTTCTTCTCTCCGGATACATCTTGAGGCATACCCTTTCTGCCTTGGAACAACTTGATTTAAAACTATCTTTACGGATTTCGACACGATTTGTCAATAACTTTTTGATCTCCCCTCAGCCCTTCGGGTCCCCCTTCTTGATCAATCTCTGATCGAATGATATGCTATTTTTTGAACGAAAAGGACAGGAAATCAATGGCATCCGCTTATCCCGATATCCGGAAAGGAACACTTTACATCGTCTCGACCCCTATCGGAAACCTGGAAGACATAACCCTGAGGGCCCTTCGCATCCTGAAGGAAGTGGACCTGATTGCGGCGGAGGATACGCGGCGGACGGGTCTTCTGCTCAAGCACTTCGGCATCCACGCCCCCCTGACCAGCTATTTCGAAGGAAATGAGCTGAGAAAAAGGGAAATCATTCTCGAAAAATTGAAGCAGGGAAAGAACGTTGCCCTTGTTTCAGACGCCGGAACGCCCGGCATTTCTGACCCTGGTTTCCGTCTCATCCGGTTAGCCATCGCAAACAAGCTTCCCATTGTTCCCATCCCCGGCCCTTCTGCACTGATCACCGCGTTGAGCGTCTCCGGTCTCCCCACCGATGCTTTCTTCTTCAAGGGCTTTCTTCCTCATAAATCGAAAAAGAGAAGGGATCTGTTGAAAGAATTGGAGGAGATCAAGGAGACGATCATCTTCTACGAATCCCCTCACCGAATCTTCGAGACATTAAGAGACATCCTTGAAATCCTGGGAGACAGGGAAATCGTTCTCACCCGGGAGTTGACCAAGGTTTATGAGGAAATCCTCAGGGGAAAGGTCAGCGACATCCTGAATCAGGTTGGAGACCGGAGGTTCAAGGGGGAGATCACGCTGGTCCTCTCTGGAAGGACAAGGAAAGAGCCGTCAGGGATGTCTGAGAAAATCCTAAAGCCGTAAGCCCGCCTTGACAACGAAAGGCGACGAGGGTATAAGAAAAACCTTAAACCAGGTCTGACCGCAAGGGTCTATCAGTACCCTTTGGAACGATACCCTCTATCTTCTGGAGAAAGGAGAGCGTTATGGATTGGGTTTGGATATCGGTCATCTGTGGGATTTTAGGATTTGCTACGGTCATCTATTTTGTGCGCTATGTTCTAAGACAACCTCCAGGAACGGAAAGAATCAAGGAAATCACAAGCGCAATTCAGGAAGGGGCCTTGGCCTTTATTCACAGGGAATATCGGACCGAAATTATTGTGATCGTGATCATCGCCATTATTTTGGTCCTCATCCCCGCCCTCGGGTGGAAGACAAGTCTTGCGTTCCTCTTCGGCGCGCTCTGTTCAATGGGTGCCGGGTATGCTGGCATGAACATGGCCATCCGGTCCAACGGGAGAACCACCTCGGCAGCGGAAAAAAGTTTGAATCAGGGACTGCGTGTCTCCTTCCGGGGTGGAGCCGTGATGGGCTTAACCGTGGTCAGCATCGGTGTCATCGGGCTATCGATTCTCTATTTTGCCTGGAATAAGGACCCCTATTTCTTGGCGGTCATTCCCGCCTATGGGACCGGCGCCTCCTTGGTAGCTCTCTTTGCCCGAGTGGGTGGTGGCATCTTTACCAAAGGGGCCGATGCGGGCTCTGATTTGGTGGGCAAGGTGGAAGCCGGCATCCCTGAAGATGACCCAAGAAATGCTGCCGTGATTGCTGACTTTGTCGGTGACAACGTAGGAGATGTGTGTGGCATGGGTGCTGATCTTTTCGAGTCTTATGTTGAAACGGTCGTTGCTGCGATGACGCTCGGCATTGTCGGCATCGTCATCGCACCGGAAGCGATCGCCCCCTGGGTCATGAAGTTATTTCCTTCCCGTTCTCCCGACGAAGCCCTACGGGCCTCTTGGTGGCTACCGATGCTCATCATGGCTGGAGGCATCCTCGCATCGATCATCGGTTGCTTTCTCGTCAGGGTTGGAGAAAAGGTCGAGATGGCGGCGCTTTTAGGAGCCTTGCGTCGCGGCACCCTCAGTGCCTCCATATTGACTGCGCTATTCAGCCTTTTGGCGATTCGTTTGTTGAATGCCCAGTTAGGTCTCTTTTGGTCGGTTCTTGCCGGATTGATCGCGGGCGTCCTCATGGGCGAAAGCACCAATTACTTTACGTCCTATGCCTTCAAACCAACCCGGGAAATCTCTCAGGCCTCTACGATTGGCGGCGGCGCCACGATTGTCCGTGGTTTTGCGGTCGGGCTGATGAGTAGCTGGCCACCCGTCCTTCTTGTAGCCATCGCCACGATCATCGCTTTCCACTTTGCAAGCTTCTATGGGGTCGCGATCGCAGCTGCCAGTATGCTTTCCACTCTGGGGGTCACCCTGGCGACTGATGCCTATGGTCCTGTAGCCGATAATGCAGGGGGTATTGCCACGATGGCGGAATTACCACCGGGAGTGCGAGAGAGGACCGATGCCTTGGATTCTCTGGGCAATACGACCGCCGCTACCGGTAAGGGGTTTGCCATTGGGGCGGCTGTTTTGAATTCCCTGGGCTTAATCCTCTCCTATGCCTTGGCGGCTGGTTTGGTCACGGTCACCGGAGATGGAAAGATAACCGCTCCGCCTGAGTTAAGCTTACTCTCGGCACCGGTGATCGTTGGTATTTTGATTGGGGCCCTTGTTCCAACCGTTTTTATCGCCATGACCATGAAATCGGTGGGGGTCACTGCAGGACTGATTGTGGATGAGGTGCGGCGACAGTGGTGCGAAATCCCGGGCCTGAGGGGAGGAAAAGCAAGAGCGCAATATGGCCGGTGTGTGGACATCTGCACGAGAGCGGCATTGAAGGAAATGCTGGTTCCCTCGATCATGACTATCATTGTTCCTATTCTGGTGGGGATCATCCTTGGCAAATACGCCCTGGGCGGCTTCCTGATCAGTTCGCTCGCTACCGGATTTATTCTTGCCATCACCTTAAATAACGCGGGGGGGGCCTGGGATAATGCGAAGAAATATATCGAGTCCGGTCAATTTGGAGGTAAGGGA
>CAYMTD010000310.1:2305-3547 GCA_964393245.1 uncultured Syntrophaceae bacterium | reverse complement strand
GCACCGAAGTCCGTCAGCCTGGAGACTTTGCCATGGACGATCTGCCCTTCCTCAATTCCAAGGCCCGTCTCCCATGAGTCAGGTTCCAGGGCTTTCATGGAGAGGGAGATTTTGGGTCGCCCTTTCTTGTCCGATTCAATCTTCAGCACCTTTACCTTCACCGTCTGTCCTATTTTGAGAATTTCTGATGGATGTTTGATTCTGGCATGAGCGATCTCAGAGAGATGAACCATCCCGTCGATTCCGCCAATATCGACGAAGGCTCCGAAGTCAGCCAATTTTGTAACCTTTCCTTCACATTCAAGATCCACTCTGAGTCTCTCCAACGTCTCTTTCGATCTCTTCTCTTGCTCTTCCTCCAAAAGCACACGTCTCGAAACCACAATATTCTTTCCCTTTTCTTTGATCTCCATGATGCGGAATGGGTATCGCGCGCCAATATAGTCCTCGGGTCTTTCGCAGAACCGAAGATCGATCTGGCTTAAGGGGCAAAAGGAACGGATGCCCGAAAGATCGACTTCAAACCCGCCCTTAACAACCCCTGAAACTCTCCCTTCAACAGGAATGAGGTCTTGCTGTGCTTCCCTTAAGATCTCCAGAGTGCCGGCCCCCTGAATCTTAATCCCTTTCGTGAGATGGATATCGTCCCGGGTCGACGACACCCTCATCTCCACCCAATCGCCCTCTTTAATCGTAAGGTTTCCGTTCTTATCAAGGAACTCTTGAAGGTCGGCGATGCCCTCGCTCTTCCCTCCCAAATCAACAAAGATGGTATCCCTGCTGATCTTTGCCACCCTTCCTGAAACCTTATCTCCCGGGTAAGTCTTTTGGCGCGAGGTCTCAGATCCTTTTTCGAATAGCTCAGCAAAACTGGCCTTCTCTTCCATTTCTTCTTCTGTCATTGCACCGCACCTCTAAGTATCCAGAATGGGTTTATCATTTATCAGTATAACTCTTTTCATTGACTCAAGAAAGGGTTCAACGATAAGATAAATTGAGTGGAGTCCCTGGGAAGCAAACTTAAGGCACGATTTGAGCTCACTCAAATGAAAGTTGAAGTCCCTAAGGAAGTGCAATATACTCTCAACCATCGGGAGCCTTTCATGTCAAGAAAGATCAGACGATCTGTGTGTCCCTATGATTGCCCAGATACCTGCGGCCTTCTGGTGGAGGTCTCTGAGGGAAAGGCTGTGAGGGTCAAGGGGGATTCAGATCATCCATTTACCCGAGGAACCCTCTGCC
>CAYMTD010000310.1:0-2205 GCA_964393245.1 uncultured Syntrophaceae bacterium | reverse complement strand
GTTGGACCGGACCATCTGCTCGCCTGCGAAAGAATCGGGCTGGAGGGCGGTGATGGGAGATACGCCTGGACCTCACCCGGATGAAGCAGCTGAAAGCGACCTTGTGATCCTTTGGGGAATCAATGCCATGGCGACCAACATCCATTTTCTCCACGGGGTTAAGGCAGCGAGAAAAAGAGGAGACAGGGTCTGGCTGATTGAGACTTATCAGAATCTCACTTCCTCTGTGGTTGATCAGACCTTTCTGGTCCGTCCTGGAAGCGACGGTGCCCTTGCCTTGGGATTGATGCATCTTTTGGTTCGTCATGATCTCATCGATCATGAATTTATTAAGGCTCATGTTCAGGGGTTTGAGGAATTAGAGCAAAGAATCCTTCCAGATTATCCTCCCGAAAAAGTGACCATCCTCACAGGGCTGTCGCCGGAGAAGATTCAATTCATGGCAAAAACCTATGGGAATGCCAAGAGGCCTTTTATCCGCCTTGGAAGCGGCCTTTCCCGTTATGGCAATGGTGCGATGACCATCCGCACCATCATCTCTCTTCCTGCTTTGGTCGGAGCCTATGGAAAGAAGGGAGCCGGTTGTCTCGCCAGCACCAACACCTCAGGAGCCTTTGCCATGAAAGAAATTCTGAGGGAAGACTTCAAGGTCAAAGAGACCCGGATCATCAACATGAACTGCCTCGGTTGGGCCCTGAATGAGCTTAACGATCCTCCCATTAAGAGCCTCTATGTCTACGCTTCTAATCCTGCTGCGGTGGCGCCTGACCAGAATCAAGTCTTAAAGGGACTGGCCCGGGAAGACCTTTTCACGGTTGTCCACGAAAGATTTATAACGGATACAGCCCGTTATGCAGATATCGTTCTTCCTTCAACCTCTTCCCTGGAGCACAGCGACCTATACCGTGCCTACGGCCACTATTGTATCCAAAGGACAAAAGCCGTTATCCCTCCTGTGGGTGAAAGCAAATCAAACTGGGAGGTCTTCAGCCTTCTTGCTCAGAAGATGGGTTTTGATGAACCCTTTTTTGGCCAGACTTCGGATGACCTAGTCAATCATCTGCTCTCCATCCCGAGCCCCATGAGAGAGGGCATCGATCAGAAAGCCTTGGCAGAAGGCAAGGCTGTAGAGCTTACTCTTCCACCCGATGCCCGTACCCGATATCGAACTCCTTCCGGAAAGATAGAGATCCTCAATCCAAGAGAACCTCATCCCTTGCCCAGTTATCTCCCTCCTTATGGTGGGGATTATCCCTTCCGTCTCATGACCGCTCCAAGCTTTTATGCCTTGAATTCTACTTTTCGTGAAAGATCAGATCTCCTCAGGAAAGAAAGGGCGATGTTCCTTCAGATGAATCCGGCTGATGCTGAAGCAAAGGGATTGAAACAGGGTCAAAAGGTCACTGCCTTCAACCAACTCGGTGAAGTCTCATTTATCCTCCGTATAAATCCTGGTGTTCCTCGAAGCGTCGTCGTGGCAGAAGGCGTCTGGTGGCTGAAGCACTGTCCAGGTGCCCATTCTATAAATGCTTTGACCTCTCAAAAGCTAACAGACCAAGGGGCAGGCAGCACCTTCTACGATAACACCGTAGATGTGAGACCGGACAAAGAATGAATGGCGCGTCCCAAATAGAGAATTGGGGTCATAGGACAAGGGAGATGGTTCAAAAATTATATGAGCAAGAAAAAGAGAATACCCGAAAAGTATCAAATATGCATTGATGTTCGTCAGGTAAAGGGGACGGTTCTCTTTATTTTTCTTCGTCAATTAAATAGAACCGTCCCCTTTATTCTAAATATTTTTTCATTAATATTCCCCCAGATAATGCCATCTCGGCCAACATCTTTACAGATAACATTAATTTTTATGCTGCTTCCGCATTTTAGTAAATGTTCAACAATAAAGGTTTTCCTCTGCTTAAAAGGAGCAATTTTCGTACCGCTTTCCCACAAAAGATCGTCTCAAAGAATATTATATGCAATTAGGTTAATTTCAGAATTGATTATTCATAGGGGTCAAAGCATATCCGCATTGCTGATTTACGGTTGTAATATACACCATTTTCAAAAATTAGGGAAGTGAAAATTACAGGAAGAAGTTGACATAGGTTCATACCATGCCCGGCAGGTAAAACCTTCCGCCCTATAACTCATAATGATGGCCAGATCTGGAATCTTTCGAATGGCCAAACATTTTCACCTTCC
>CAYMTD010000309.1:0-3552 GCA_964393245.1 uncultured Syntrophaceae bacterium | reverse complement strand
AAAATACCGTGTTACCGTTGCCTGACCCTAACCCCTTTACCCTCCTACGCAGAAAGCCACGCCTGCGTGCCGTAACGCCTGCCTGCCGCAGGCAGGCACTTCGACGTGCAGGCACGGGCTTCAGCTCCTGGGGGCTCCACTTTTTCCACGCATAATGTTTAGCGTGTAAACTGGAACGAAAGGATTTTCGACGGAATGGTCGGAAAATCATAGCGCAGCAAAGGGTAACGCCAACACGTTAGGGGCAATTGAAAGTTTCATATCCCCTGGATGAATAATATATCCTTTTTCGGTCTTCTTCGGAAAATCCTTTCTAAAGGCCAGAATGCCAGGCGCCATTGTGGGCCGAGGGGTGCCTGAAAGTTTGGCCTCGATCGGGATCAGTTTCCCACCCTGTTCAACAATGAAATCGACCTCCGAGCCGTGACTTGTTCTCCAGAAATAGAGATGTGGGTCCTGTCCACCGTGAACAAACCTCTTAAGAATCTCAGCGAGAACTCCCGTTTCAAAAATCACCCCTCCCAGAGGACCTGAGGCGGCATGTTCGGCATCTTTTAGGCCAGCGAGATAACACAATGTGCCCGTGTCAGTAAAATAAACTTTCGGCGTTTTCACAAGTCTCTTCCCGATGTTAGCGAAATAGGGCCGTAGGATAATAATCTGGAACGTGGCTTCCAGAATCGTTATCCACTGCTTAACTGTATTGAGACCGATTCCAAGATCACGTCCAATATCAGCAAGATTGAGAAGCTGGCCACTCCGAGCCGCAATCGTTCGAAGGAAATTTTGAAATAAGGTTAGATCTCCAATTTGTCGAAGCCCCCGCACATCTCGTTCAAGATAGGTTTGCACATAACTTGCGTGCCAAAGCGAGAAATCCCGATCACCTTCCGCAATCAATTCAGGATAGGTCCCCCGCAGCAAGCCCTTCCAGAGTTCGAGGTACGAAAGCCCCGGCAAATCCTTTCCCATCCGGCCTTGCTCCCAGGGAAGAGGACAGTTTCGATCGCCCGCTGCTTCCCGATAAGACAACGGAAGTAATTTCAATATCGCGGCTCGGCCGGCAAGGGACTCTGTTACGCTCCTAATAAGAAGTAGATTTTGGGAACCAGTGAGAATATATTGGCCTCGTTCCCGACGGTTTTCATCGATACGTTCCTTGACATAGGGAAGGAGGTCAGGGGCATGTTGAATCTCATCGAAGATGACGGGCGGAGAGTATTGATTCAGGAATCCCCTCGGATCAGTCATTGCTGCCGCTCGAACATCCGGAGGTTCAAGGGAGACATATCGGCAATCTTTACCGAACAGGTGTTTCAATGTTGTGGTTTTGCCAGACTGCCGGGGTCCCGTGAGGACCACCGCAGGAAATTCCTTCACAGCCTTTTTCAAAACCCGTTCTATGCTCCGCTCAATGTAGTTGGAAACCATGATCTCCCCAGTACCAGGGCTTGTGCAATTATGCATTATGATGGCATAATTGCACAGACATGTCAAGGGATATGTGAGAATGGCCGGGTTAAACAAGTTGATGAGTATGGTTGAGGGTAAAGAAGATTAGCGACACTTTTGAATGGGTTTGATTTTGCTCTGATGGATGGATCTTAACGTGACCATGGCCTTGGCCACGAGAACCTTTTTACTTCCCCTCTGATCAAAAACCTCTGATTCCCCAACCAAGATCTGTCCACCCTCTCGAAGGATCCGGGACCTGCACACCAACGCATGGCCATAGGCGGGTTCGAGAAAATTGATCTTGAATTCGATGGTCAGGATACGATGATCCTCGGGAACAAGACTGAAAGCAGCATAACCTGCCGTGTGGTCGGCCATGGTTGCGATGACTCCAGCATGAATGTAGTTGTCCTGTTGCCGATGGCGTTGTAAAACCTTTAATCTCGACTCAAGGTAACCTCTCCTATAGTTTACCGCTTTGAAGCCGCAGTCTGCTATAAATCCCCTTGAATAATCCTTCTTTAGGAACTGAATCCTTTTCAGACTCAATTCCTTATTCATGGCTTTCATCTCCATATAGCTCCCCTTTTAAATAATGCAAACGCCACTATTTCTTTGACATGAGGCCCCCTCACTCGGTCCCTCTTCCCCGCGGGCCGAGGGAAGGGTGAGGGGATTTATGTTTGAGATCGTATTTTGTTCCTGAGGGAAATGGCCAGATCTGGCTTATCCGTGATAATTCCATCAATTCTCTCGTCATGAAGCATTTTCCAGATCTTACTCCGGTCATTCACAGTCCAGACGAAAACCGGCTTATTCTCTTTTTTAGCTCGATCTAAGAACCCAAACCATAACAATCTCCAATGAGCCACCAAAAAGTCCACCTTCGCCCCCCTGGATCTTTCAAGAGGAAAAATTTCCGAAAGTCTGGTGAGGATAAAATTCTTGGGTTTTGATGTCCCTAAGATTAGTCCCGTTTTGATGTCTGGATAATCGTCTTTGATTTTCCTTATACAAGAATCATAAAAAGAAGTCATGACAAATTGGTCTTTCTTGAAGTACTGCAATAGTAATTCTACGATCTCTTTTTCATAACCTTCTTCTTTTATTTCCACATCCACTTTTATTTTTCCACTTGTATGTTTTAAAACCTCTTCAAAAGTGGGAACGGAAAATCCCTCCCCTATGGCCATCTTGGAAATCTCATCATAGGTTAATTCTTTAATCGGTTTCCCCTCCATGAGTTCGTCATGATGGACAATTAAGGCTTGATCTTTTGCCCTCCTCACGTCGAACTCAATCATGTCAACTCCTATCTCAATGGCTTTTCGAAAGGATTCTATCGTATTTTCTCTTGCCAAACCTGAAGCACCTCGGTGAGCGATGATCATCGTTTTTTCCATTCTCACCCCTATCTCATGCGACCTCTCGAAAGGGAGGCAAAGATACCAGCCAGGCAGAGGATCGTAAAAATCGCAAAGCCAATCCTCACGCTTTTTACAAAGAGCGGATAAGTGGGAGGCGTGATCTGGGCCGGCCCGATGTAAATGGCAAAAATCACCATCACCATCCCCATGCTCAGCATCATTCCTGTAGCACGCATGGTTCCAAGCGTCCCCGAGGCGACCCCGTAGAACTTCTTTTCCACAGAACTCATCACAGCATTAGTATTGGGGGAGGAGAACAGGGCAAATCCAAAGCCCAGAATCATCAGGATGCCGACGATGAAGACGACGGTCGCTTCTTGGCTCAGGAACGAGAAAAAAAGGAGTCCTAGTGTAGTCATCGCCATGCCGATGGAAGCGACGATTCGCGGCTCCAGTCGGTCCGAGAGCCTGCCAGCCAAAGGCGAAAAGAGAGCCTGCACAATCGGCTGGGCGATGAGAATGATCCCTGCTTCCCGAGGATTCATTCCCTTAATAAACTGGAGGTAAAGGCTCATCAAAAAACCCACGGCAAAGGTAGCGCTATAGTTGATCAGAGCCGCAAGGTTTGAGAAAGCAAAAACTTTATTCTTGCCGATGAGGTCTATGTTGAAAAGAGGACTTTCTGTTTTTAGTTCCCACTTAATGAGGGCCACGATTCCTAACACGCCCA
>CAYMTD010000308.1:0-3563 GCA_964393245.1 uncultured Syntrophaceae bacterium | reverse complement strand
CAACCCTTACCAACCTTTCAAACTGATGATATTTACGCTCAATATAGTGAAAAATGCCTTCAGGGAGCACGATAACGCTCAGGATGAGAATCACACAGTAGATAGCAATTCTCATCCCCCCCAGGGTTCGCAAAGCTTCAGAGAGAGGGACGAGAACCATGCTGCCCAGGGCAGCGCCAGCAAACGTACCGGGACCTCCGAGGGCGGCAGCGGCGACAGGCAGGATCGAGTAATCGAGGGCAAAAACACTCATCCCAACGAATTGATAATGGTGGGTGATAAAGCCACCGGCAAATCCTCCGATTGCCCCGGCAACGAATAAGGCCTGCGTCTTTCTCCAATAGATATTGATCGCTGCACTCATGACGGCACGATCATCGTCTCGAATCGCCCGGAGGACGAGTCCGTAATCTTCACTCATCAGTCTTCGAAAGATGAAAAGGCATGCCAGAAAAGCAATCACCACTAAATAGGTCCCTATCCATCCTTTTGGAAAGGGGCGGAGAGCGGAGAGTCCGTGAGTTCCTCCAAAGATTCCAGTGGCTTCGATCATCTTCATTAAGAGCAAGGGCAACATCAGGGTGACCATGGCAAAGTAGACCCCCCTCAATCTGACCACGGGTGAGAGGGTTGCAGCGCAAATCACTCCTCCTCCCAGGGTGGCGATCGGTATGGTCATCCAAGGAGGCAACCGGAAGTAGTAGCTGAGCGTTCCGGCGATGTAAGCTCCGATCCCCAGAAAGAAGGCTTGTCCCAGAGAAAATAGTCCGCAATTGGCCAGATAATCCCAGCTCAAGGCGAGAAGTCCGTACACACAAGCGTAAACAAGCACCTTTTCCCAATAACTTGATAACAAAAGAGGCAAAAGGAGCAGAGCAAAAACAGGGAAAGCTCTGGGCAGGAGGAGATAGAGAATCTCCCTGTATGATGAGATGGCGTAAATCGCATCAGCCCTTACCTTAATTCCCCGGTCAAGCCTCTTCTTGCGGTATCTAACCTCTGCCTCGGCCACTCTAAATCCTCTCTTCCAGTTCCTTAAATTGGCCAAAGAGGCCAGAAGGTCTAACCGCCAAGACGAGGACAATCGCTGTTAAAGGGACGACGATCATCCATTTCGGGCCGACGTACCTCGCAGCAGCCACTTGTCCAAAACCAATGATGAAGCTTCCGGCAATCATTCCCAGGGTACTTTCTAGTCCACCGATAATCGCTACTGCAAGGGCGTAGATGAGCACCTCATATCCAATGGCTGACTCCATCATTCCCAAGGGAAGGACCACCACCGCAGCGATTGCCGCTAATCCTGACCCAAAGGCTAAGCTCAAAGAACCGATCCAATCTGACTCGATCCCCACGGAAAGCGCCGTCCGTTCGTTTTGTGCCATCCCCCTGAAGGCCAGCCCGATTTTGGTATGATGAACAAAGAGATACAAAAAGATTACTAAGACCAATCCAGTAGCAGCTACGAACAAACGCTGATAATCAATAGCGACTCCTCCTATTTTTACCCCGCCTTTTATGAACAAGGGAAGGCTGTACTGAATACCATAAAAACCTTTCCACATTAGTAGTTCTAAAACAGCCACGCCAGCGGCGAAAGTGACAATAAGCTCGGCAAGGGGAACACCCCGGACTCGGAGCAATAGTACCCAATAGATAAGAAATCCAAGAAACGCGATGATGACCACGGAAACGGAAGCGGATAAATAGTAAGGGAAACCAAGTTGGTTTAGAAAAGACCAGACCGAATATCCAGTAAGTATATAGAGGGCCCCGTGAGCAAAATTGGCAAGCCCACTTATGCCGTAGGTGAGGCTGAACCCCACAGCATAAAGAGCCAGAATAATGCTCGTTATGGTGCCATAGATGAGGAGGGACATAATTTAGTTGCAAATTTCAGATTTCAGATTGCCGATTGAAAATTCTCAAACTTTTCCCCTCACCCATTCCCCTCTCCCCAAGGGGAGAGGGAGGGGTAAGGGGAAATACTACTTCATCCACGGAGGAAGAATAATCTTCCCCTCCGATAGAAACTCCGGATAGATGGGCACCCGTACCAACTGGCCTGATTTATCCTTCTGCCATTGAAAAACGACTGCTACCCCCGTCTCATTGGGATCTTTATCACCAAAAATCGCAGTGTGTTGTTCCTTGTTGAATCTTATTCTTCCAGAGACCCCTTTGTAGTCGGTCTGTTCCAGCGCTACCACGAGTTTATCCGCATCCAGCGTCCCGGCCCGTTCAATCGCCTGGGCCAGGATGAAAACTGCATCATAGGCGGATGAGTTCACAGCAGCCGCTTCAGGAAGGTCCTTATACTTCTTCTTAAATTTGCCGAGGAACTCTACCGTCTTTGGCAACTTTTTCAGCGGTAGCGATGCACCTACTGGGAATTCCACTGCGATGCTATACTCCACCTCCGGACCAACGGTCCTCAAGGCTGCAGGTGAAGCCATAGGTGGCAGAAATCCGATGAGAAGGGCAGGGACCTGCATGGCTACAAATTGTTTGGCAAATATCCCAGCACCTAGGGGAACGTCCCATATCATGGCAATCACCTGGGCCTTCCCCTCCTTCGCTTTGGTCAGTCCGGGCGAGAAATCCGAAGCCCCTGCAGCATAGGCATCATAGCCAACTTCTTTCCAACCCGTCTCCTGACAGTGCTTTTTCACTACACCGGCAAAGGCCTGGGCCCACAGGGTGTCTTGGTACAAAGTGTAAATACTTTCGAGCTTATAATCTTTCTTTAGGAGATCCAGGACCCGAGAGAGATACATGCCAGGAACAGTAGCATCAGTGGTCACCCGAAACAGGTACTTATACTTTTCTGGATCGGTTTTAAACTGTTTCTGAAATGCAGGAGTTTGGGCAATGGTGCCGAGTTGGGGGAATTTATATTTGGCCACCAAATCCATACTTGCTATGAGAAATTCAGAACGAAAAGGACCGATGACCACGGCATGAGGCTTCTGCTCCAGAATCAATTTTTCATAAGCCATGAGGGCGTCATGGGTAGGAGTTGCAGGCTCACCGTCCCTGGTATCTGTGACGACTACTTTGAAGGGTCGCTTCTCTTTACCTACCAAAACACCCCCCTTTGCATTGATCTCCTCCACAGCAAGGTTGAGGGCATTCAATCCATCCCTCCCAAAGGATGTATAAATTGAAGTAGGTACTCCGATGATGATGGGCTTTGCCGGCACTGCTGGTTTCACTGGTGTCGCAGCCGGTTTCGCTGGTGCTGCTGCAGGAGCCTTTGCGGGAACCTTCTCTTTTTGTGCCTCAGAAGTTATTGAAAAGCTCATCCCAAATGCGATAATGAGAAAAAATAAAAACATCCTTTTTTTCATAACCCCACCTCCTCTGGAATGATTTCTTCTTAATCCCTTTCTCCTACAAACTCACTCCCCCACCTCCTTTCCTTAAGGTCTGAATTAGAGAACACTTATCACTTAGTTCGAAGGATGTCAATAGCTTCAGCGAAGGGAGTCGAATAAACAGAGAACTGTGGAGCGGTCCTCAGCGGCCGCCCTATTGAGGAGCCCGCAGAGGGGCTCCCCTAC
>CAYMTD010000307.1:0-3584 GCA_964393245.1 uncultured Syntrophaceae bacterium | reverse complement strand
GTTTCCCCAAAGGGTTGACAGTGGGAGAGATACGAAAGGTCGAGAAGAAGGAACACGGGATCTTTCAATATGCGGAATTAATCCCCAGTGTCGATTTGACGAAATTGGAGGAGGTCCTTGTCATTCCCAAAGCACCTCCTCCCCCCCTCGAAGAGAAAGGGAAGAAGGTTAAGAAAATCCCTCCCCGATCGGGCCAGAAGAAGAAATGAAACGAAATGGGCTCCTCCTCTTAACGGGGATCGTTTTCTTGACGGTCCAGGCGACCCTGTTTTTCTACCTTCCCATTCAGAGGATCCGTCCCGACATCGTTCTGATCCTCATCCTTCACTGGGGATTCACCTTGCCCCCAGTCTCAGGTGGAATCCACGCGCTCTTCCTGGGATACCTCATGGATCTCTTCTCTGGAAATTCATTCGGGCTCTACACCTTCACCCGCCCCCTTCTCTTCTACCTGGCTCAACTCTTTAGAAGCCGGTTCTACCTTGAAAGTTTCCTGTCTCAGTCTTCATTCGTGTTTGTCTTTGCTCTGTTTGAAGGCCTTCTCATCTTCGGCCTATTATCCGCACTCAATCCTGCACCTCTCGGAAACCTTTATCCTCTTTTCTTCACCTTCTTCCTCCCCCAGTCCCTTCTCACAGGGATCATCACTCCGGTCCTCTTCTTTTTGCTCCAGAAATTCTCCTCTTCTCGCTTCCAGAGGCAGGAGGTGGGTCTGAGGGGGCGGAGGTAGACGATGATGGAATTGAATACCCAAAGGATGGAGGACTTCAGAGATCGGTATCGGTATTTTGTTGCCTTCGGAGGCATCGCCTTTTCGGTGGTCCTCATCTCCCTCTGGTACCTTCAGGTGATCAGAGGAAGTGACTTCCGACAGATGTCGACGAACAATTGTATCCGGATCCGTGAAAACCCAGCCGCCCGGGGAATGATTTTGGACCGCAAGGGCCGACTCTTAGCCCTGAACCGTCCTTCTTTCGAAGTCCACCTCGTTCCGGAGGACCTGAAGGAAAACCCAGAAGTTCTGGGCAGGGTTGGACAGATGTTGAACATGAATCCAGGAGAGATTCGGGGGAAACTCGAGACTCAAAAGAAGAGAGTCGCCTTCCGGCCGGTGAAGATCAGGTCGGATATTGAATGGAATGAACTGGCCCGAATTGAGACCAATCGGGTTCATCTCCCCGGGATCTATGTCGATGTGAGACCGAGAAGAACGTATCCCCATGGTTCCCTGGCTTCTCATCTCATCGGTTACCTGGGAGAGGTGGATGAGAGTGAATTGAGACAGTCCAGGGGGGCCCTTTATCGCCTGGGGGCGATGATAGGGAAATATGGCGTCGAATATCAATGGGAGAACTATCTCAGAGGTGTTGATGGAGGCCGGCAAATTGAGGTAGATGCATTGGGACGAGAGATCAAACATCTCCGAAGCGTAGAGCCGTTCCCTGGGAATAACCTTACCCTTACGATTGACTTCGACCTGCAGAAGGTCGCAGAAGAGGCTTTTGAGGAAAAGACCGGTGCCCTCATTGCCATGGATCCCAAAAGCGGTCGGATCTTGGCGATGGTTAGCAAGCCCTCTTTTGACCCTGATGTCTTTGCAAGAAATATCTCCCAGGAAGAGTGGAAATCTCTCGTGGAGAATCCTTTTTCTCCACTCCAGAATAAGGGGATTCAAGGCCAATATCCTCCTGGTTCTGTCTTCAAAATTATTACCGCGATTGCTGGTCTCGAAACGGGAGCGATTACTCCTCATACCCAGATCACCTGCCGAGGGATCTACCCCTACGGCAATCGGGACTTCCGTTGCTGGAGAGAGGAAGGTCACGGAACGATCAGCCTCCATCGAGCGATTGTGGAATCCTGTGACATCTATTTCTATCAAGTAGGACTAAAAGTGGGTGTGGACGCCATTGCCCACTATGCTGAGGAATTCGGTTTAGGTACTCTTACGGGGATCGCCCTTCCCCATGAAAAGCCTGGCATCGTTCCCTCCATTTCCTGGAAAAAGAGACGCTTAGGGTCTTCCTGGTATAGTGGTGAAACTCTATCTCTCGCAGTCGGACAAGGGTACATTAGTGCGACCCCGCTTCAGCTTCTGATGGTCATTTCCGCCATCGCGAACGGAGGACGGCTTTATCTTCCCCAGGTGGTGGAGAAAGTGGAAGATGTTTATGGGAACCTTCTGAGAGAGTGGCCTGTCTGGGAAATGAAAAGGGTGGATGTTTCCGAAAAAACGCTCCAAATCATCCAGCACGCCCTAATGGGGGCAGTGAATGATCCCCACGGAACGGGATGGGCTTGCGTCCTGAAAGATGCAAAAGTTGCAGGCAAGACGGGAACCGCTCAGGTGGTCAAGATGGCACAGGATTTTAGGAAGGGGGATATGGAACGAATGCCTCTGAAATTGAGGGATCATGCTTGGTTCGTTGCCTATGCCCCTTTTGAGGATCCCCTCATTGCTGTGGTTGTCCTGGTGGAGCACGGAGGTTACGGGGGGGCAGCCGCCGCTCCCATTGCCAAAAAGGTGATTGAGAAATATCTCGCTCTGGAACAGGTCGCTCCTACCAAAGTGGCGGACACTTCGGTGGGATTCGATTAGGAGGAGACCAAGAGATATTCATGACGCATCGGTGTTTCATGAACTCGACGAACCCAATAGACTCAATAGACCCAACAGACTCGATAGACCCAATAGTCCCGATAGACTCACTGGACTCAAGCAACCCAAGTGACCGAATGCACCCAAGTAACTCAAGGAGCCCTGTAAACCCTTATGATTGATCGGCGCCTCTTCATCCATTTCGATTGGACGCTATTGGGGCTGGTCCTCATCCTCGCCTCTGTTGGGATCATCAATCTTTACAGTATCACGGCCCACTGGGAGGGCCCTGGCCCTCCGGTCTATCTCAAACAGACCTTCTGGCTCCTCATCGGTCTGGTCTTGATGATCACCGTTGCCTTTATTGAGTACCGGTTTTACTCGGATTTCGCCTACATCGTCTATACCGTTTCGCTGTTTTTTCTGGTGGCGGTATTAGCCTATGGCATCATCACCTCGGGAGCCCAGAGGTGGATCAGGATCGGATTTGTCAATTTCCAGCCCTCTGAGCTGGTGAAAATTTCTTTCGTCTTGGCCCTGGCAAAGTTTTTCCATAGGCCTCCAGGTCGAGAGGGATACTCGCTGAAGCATCTCCCTTTTCCCTTCCTTCTCCTCGTGATCCCTGCGATTCTCATTTTGAGACAACCCGACCTGGGAACGGCCATCATCCTTGCCTTGGTCTTCTTCTCCATCCTTCTGTTTGTGAAAATTCGGTGGTCTTCGTTACTCGCCATCGTCCTCGTGGGGGCCTCCGTCCTCCCTCTGATCTGGCGGTTTCTCAAGGACTATCAGAAGAGGCGAATCATCACCTTTTTTAATCCGGATCTCGACCCCCTGGGAGCCGGCTATCATCTCATTCAATCAAAGATCGCGATTGGATCGGGAGGGGTTGCGGGGAAAGGCTTTATGAGGGGGACACAATGTAAACTTGGGTTTCTTCCCGAACAACAGACGGATTTCATCTTCTCCGTTCTGGGAGAGGAGT
>CAYMTD010000306.1:0-3588 GCA_964393245.1 uncultured Syntrophaceae bacterium | reverse complement strand
CCTTTTCGTATTCAGAGACATCAGAAAACCTTTCCTTCTGAATCCTTGTCATGTAGAGGAGGTCACTTTCCGAAGCAGCCATTGCGAGATCTTCCGTTTCAATTACATCACAACCTTTTTCCTTCATCCGTCTCGTAATCTCTTCGGGCATCCGGAGAAGGTCCGGAGCCACAAAATAGAGTTTTGGGTTGAAGTGAGAAAGAACTTCCACCAGAGCATGAACGGTCCGTCCATTTTTGAGATCACCTGCAAGTGCGATGGAGAGATTTTTGAGGGTGCCCAGTTCTTTCCGAATCGTATAGAGGTCGAGAAGTGCCTGGGTTGGGTGCTGTCCTGCTCCGTCCCCCGCATTGATCACGGGGATGGAAACAGCATCTGCTACTTCCTTCGCGGAACCGATTCGAGGATGGCGGACAACGATCACATCCGCATATTGAGCCACTGTCTGGGCCGTGTCCGCTAATGTCTCCCCTTTAGCCACGGAGGATCCCTCCACCGAACCCATGCTGATCACGCCTCCGCCGAGTCGTTGGATCGCCGCCTCAAAGGAGAGGCGGGTCCGGGTGCTCGGCTCGAAGAAGAGAGTGGCGAGGAGCTTTCCCTTCAGCAGGTTCAGAGAGCCTTTGGCCTTCAGCTCTTTTTCCATTTCAGAGGCTGTTTTTAGAATCGCTTCGATCTCTTTTTTCGTAAACTGATTACCATGAAGAATGTCTTTTCCTTTTAGGCTGCCCATCTGCGACTCCTTTCGAAAAATTCAGTGATGGTTATCAGCAGATCAGGCTATCAGGTAGTGGACATCAGTATATCAGGGTATCGGGTCTAAGAATCTTTTTCTCTTTCGAATCCCTGATATCCTGGTAGCCTGGTACCCTGCATCCTGATTTCCTGGTCGCCTGATGTCCTGCCAGAATTCGCTTGTAGTTTATAATTTTACCTTCGTAATCTTCGTTGGTAAGAACTTGCCTTCTCCCGGTCTGCCTTTCATCTCGCCATCTTCAATCAAAATTCTCCCCCTCTGCATCACGAGGACGGGTTTTCCCCTAAATCTTCTCCCCTCATAGAGCGTATAGGGCGCTCCAGAGTGTTGATTCTCGTGTTTGATGGTATAAGGATACTTCGGGTCGAAAATCACCAAGTCTGCATCTGATCCCTTCTGAATTGTTCCCTTCTTCGGATAGAAACCAAAGATTCTTGCGGGGGTCTCAGAAAAAAGCTGCACCAGCTTAGTTAATTTCACTCTTTTCTTATTCACCCCTTCATCGTAAACGACGGTCAACATGGTCTCCGCCTGAGGAGAGCCATAGGGCGCCTCAAAAAAGGGATCGTCCAACTTCTTTGCTTTGGGAGCATGATCGCTGGCCACCACATCGATGAGACCTTTTTGTATCGCTTTCCAGAGGGCAAGACGATCCTTTTCGGTCCGAAGAGGAGGACCTATCTTAGCTAATGGACCTAATTGTTGGAGTTTCACATCGGTCATCGTGAGATATTGGGGACAGGTCTCCACGTAAAGTCCCTGACCCTCCTTCTTAGCCCGCTGAATTTGAATCACTCCTTTTTCTGTACTCAGATGAACAATATAGAGAGGACAGCAGGTAATCCGAGCGATTGTGAGAGCCCTGAAGATGGCTTCTGCCTCAAGCAGATCAGGTCTTGTCTTGAGAAAAACCTTTTTCTGGTCTTCGCCTTTCTTCAGCGATCGATCCTCCAGATAGTCAGTTACCAGGCCATTCTCTGCATGAACCATCGCCAACCCACCGCACTCGGCGATGAGGTCCATAGCAGCCGTAAGGTGATAATCATCGGTCATCCATTTGAGCTTGGCATAGGTCATGAACATCTTGAATGAAGTGACCCCGAGATCAAAGGCTTTGGGAATCTCTTCAACCTGGGAAGCGGCATCGAAAAGTGCCCCATGGATGCCAAAGTCGAGGTAGGATTTCTGAAGACCCTCTTCCTGGTATTGTTTGATTGTATCAATCAGTTTCATCCCAGGTTTGGCATAAGCGAAATGGATGAGCGTCGTCGTTCCTCCAAATGCAGCTGTATAGGAGAGGCCTCCCATGTCATCTTCATAAACAGGATGAACGTGGACATCAATGACTCCAGGCATGACATACTTGCCGGAAGCATCGATCGCTCGGTTTGCCTCTCCCTCCAAAAGGCCGGGTTTAACGGCAACAATCTTCTCCCCTTGGATTCCGACATCAGCCTTCCGGACTCCAGAACCTGTGACGATGAAACCTCCTCGAACCACAAGGTCATACCTTCTCATCATCTCTTCTCCGACTCCCCCTCACCCTCGCCCACTCCCACAAGGGGAGAGGGTTGGGTGAGGGGTAATTCGAATTTGGGTGATGGGAATTTATTTGGTGCTTGGCATTTGGTGCTTCAAAATCACCATGTGCTATGCTCCATGCTCTTTGCCGTCTTTCGGACAGTTTAGGATCGCTTTAACGATTTGGGTATAGCCAGTGCACCGGCAAATATTCCCACGAATATATTTCCGAATCTCTTCCTCCGAAGGTTTCGAGTTTTCATCGAGAAGAGCTTTTCCCATGAGAACCATTCCCGGCGTACAGAAGCCGCACTGGACCGCCCCGTGTTCCAGGAAAGAGACCTGGATTGGATGCAGGGTTCCATCTGGTTTCGTAAGTCCCTCAACGGTTAAAATATCACTTCCGTCCAGTCCAATGGCCAGCGTCAGACAGGAGAGCACTGGCTCTCCATCAACGAGAACTGTGCAGGATCCACATTCCCCAATGCCACATCCATATTTTGCCCCGGTCAGTCCCAGGCGGTCCCGAAGGACATTAAGGAGAAGCTCATTAGGTGAAACGAGGATCTCCCGTTTTATGCCGTTGACTTTTAAGGTGATTTGTTTCTTCAAAGAAATCCCCCGCGATTTCTAATATTGTTTTGTAAGGGCTCTTCCCCGAACAGCCCGAAATTCGGCCCGCTCAGCGAGCGAGCCTTACATACTAATCCCCCCTCTCCCCCCTTTCGCAAAAGGGGGGGTTGGGGGATTTTACATGATCAGTGCCATGAGCGCCTTCTGTGTATGGAGCCTGTTCTCCGCTTGATCAAAGATGACACTGTTTTTAGAGTCAGCCACCTCATTGGTTACTTCCTCTCCGCGGTGGGCTGGCAGACAGTGCATAAAAATATGATCTTGCTTTGCCCTCTTCACCAAGTCAGCATTGACCTGATAGGGTTTAAATGCCTTCACCCTTTCCTCACGTTCCTTCTCTTTTCCCATGCTCGCCCAAACATCCGTATAAACAATGTCCGCTCCCAAAATGACTTCTACCGGATCATTGGTTACGGTCACTACGCGCCCCCTCTTTTTGGCTTCTTCCCTTCCTTCAGAGACAACTTTAGAATCGGGTTCGTAACCCTTCGGACATGCCAGGCCAATATCCATCCCAACCTTCGAGCAACCATAGATGAGCGAGTGAGCCACATTATTCCCATCCCCCACGTAAGCTAACTTCAATCCTGACAGTCTCCCTTTCTTCTCATAAATGGTGAAGAGGTCAGCCAGCCCCTGGCAGGGGTGAGTGAAATCCGATAGCCCGTTAATCACCG
>CAYMTD010000305.1:0-3599 GCA_964393245.1 uncultured Syntrophaceae bacterium | reverse complement strand
CAGATTCACACCTTTATTTTTGAGACCTTCGGCAACCATCGTCTGATGGAGATTTATAAAAGACTTCAGGACCATATTGTCAGGAACCGTATCTATTTCTTCGATCAATCTCACCCGGGTCGTTCAGAAGAGTCTTTTAAAGAGCACCTGGAGATACTGGAAGCAATGGAAGCGCAAGATCCTTTAAGGGCGGAGCAGGCCGTCCGAAACCATCTCAGAAATTCCCTGGAGTACCTGAAAAAGATCATGTGATGTGAGAAAGGGGGAAGGAGGGAATTCATCGGTGATTCATGTCGTCACCCGGATTGAGCGACCTTCGAAGGAGTTGATCGATCAATTTCGAGGGATCGCGACTGCAACAGTCCATGAAGCCTCGGGCAGGAAAGGCGCTGTTGCTTCTGCGATTAAGCCGATCAAGGCCGGGGTCAAGCTCAGTGGCCCGGCCTTCACGGTCCAATGCCATCCAGGAGACAATCTGATGCTCCACAAGGCTCTGGAACGAGCCGAACCCGGCGATGTTCTGGTCACTTCCGTTGGGGGGCATCACGAGGCAGGCTACTGGGGAGCCTTGATGGCCACTTCAGCCGTCGCCAAGAAATTGGGAGGTTTGGCGATCGACGGCTGCATCCGGGATTCTGCCGAAATCATAAGGATGGGATTTCCCATCTTCTGTCGCGGATTCTGCATCAAGGGGACGACCAAGACGGTCCTTGGATTGATCAATCACCCAATCCTGTTTGGCGGGATTCAAGTTCATCCGGGAGATTTGATTCTGGGGGATGACGATGGCATCGTCGTGGTCCGTCGCGATGAGTGCAGAACCGTTCTCGAAAATTCGCTCCAAAGGATTGAGGCAGAAAAGAAGAAGGAAGAAAAACTGAAGGCAGGGACTTCCAGTGTCGAACTGAATAGACTTGACAAGGTCTTTGAATGGCTGGGATTGGTCGAGGACTGATCTGATGAGGGTGATGCCCGATCGATTGAAGGAAATAGCGACTCATATTTTGAGAGGGCTCGGGGCGTCGGCTGAAGAAGCAACCCTGGTTTCGGAGACCCTGGTTCGGGCCGACATGAGGGGCATTGATACACATGGTGTCCATTTTCTCACTCTCTTAGCCAGTCGGGTGGAGAGCAGGATGATTCAGATTCCGACGAATCTTCAGATCATCAGAGATGAAGCGGCCACTGCTCTGATCGACGGCGGGAATGGGTTGGGACAGGTCGCTGCTCATCGCGCGATGGAGATATCTATTCGAAAGGCCCGTCAATTCGGCGTGGGAATGACGTTAGTCCGAAATACCAACCACATTGGTATCCTCGCGTTCTATACTGCTATGGCGGCAGAAGAAGGGATGGTTGGAATGGTGATGAGTAATTCAGCTCCCTCGATGCCCCCCTGGGGAGGGGCCGAACCTTTTCTGGGGACGAACCCCCTATCCATTGCCATTCCCGGTGGCTCCGAAGGCCCGGTGATCCTTGACATGTCATCGAGCGTCGTGGCCAGAGGGAAGATCCGTCTGGCCCAGCGGATGAAGGAGACTATCCCTCTGGGATGGGCCCTTGATGAGACCGGGAGGCCCACCACAGACCCGGCTGCGGCCTTAAGGGGGACACTCCTGCCCATTGGAGGACCGAAGGGTTATGGTCTCGCCCTTATGATCGATGTGCTTGCCGGCCTTCTTTCGGGTTCGCAGTATGGGCCCAACGTCAAGACATTCCACGAACCCTTAGGACCTACGGGGATTGGTGTGTTTTTCATGGCGATTGATATTGAGAGATTTATGCCTCTCCGCGAATTCAGGAGGCTTATGAGCTCCTACGTGGATTTGATTAAGAAGACAAAAAAGGCAAAAGATGTCTCACGGATCTATCTTCCTGGTGAAATCGAACTCGAAAAAGAGAAGAAAAGTTTGGCTGAAGGAATTGAGTTGAGGGATTCAGTCGTGAGCAACATTGATCAACTGTTGGAAAAAGTGAAAAGTCCTCTGAGATTGAAGGAGGGACAAACCAAAGATGAAGTGGCTTATCAGGGTTAACACGCGAACTGGGGAGATCGTCAAAGATGAGGCCACGGAGCAGGAGAAGCGTTGGGGAGGGAGGCTTCTGATCTCGAAATTTCTTTTAAGAGAAGTCCCTCCAACGTGCGATCCTCTTGGACGTTTCAACAAGTTGATCGTGGCTCCAGGTCTCTTAGGAGACACGATGGTCACGACGACTGGTAAGTTTTCGGTTGGAGGGAAAAGCCCTCTGACGCATGGTGTTAAGGAAAGCGATGTGGGAGGAGAAGCAGGGAAAAAGATCGCTAGGCTTGGGATCAAGGCTGTTGTGCTGGAGGACCTCCCTGAAAAACCGGCGCCGAGGGTGTTAACCATCGCTTCGGATGAGCTTCGCCTCTCAGAAATTCCTGAATTAAGAGGGATGTTTGTTTCAGAGACCATTCGCCTCCTCCGGGAAAAGTTCGGCCGCGAGGTGGGAATCATCTGCATCGGGCCTGCGGGTGAGATGAAAATGACAGGCGCTGGCGTGGCCGTGTCAGATGTGAATGACATACAGGTTCGATATGCTGCCCGCGGTGGCCTCGGAGCAGTCATGGGGTCAAAGGGAATCAAAGCGATCGTGGTGGATGATTCAGATGCTGCGACACCGGAAGTGTTTGATGAAGCCCTTCTTCGCGAGGCAAGCAAGACCCTTGCTCAAGCGATCCTCGAGGATCCGAAGACAGAAAACAGACATAAGTTCGGAACCCCTGCCATCCTCATGGTTGCCAATGAGCTCGGTCTTCTGCCGACAAAAAACTTTAGCGCCGGGCGGTTTGAAAAAGCAGAAGAGATTTCTGGAGAGCGGATCACGGACGTGATTGCCACCCGGGGAGGCGAAGGTCGTTCGGGGACACCCTGTTTGAGAGGGTGCGTTATTTCATGTTCCAATGTCTTTCCAGACCCTTCGGGAAAGAAGACTGTAGCTTCCATTCAATACGAGAATATCACTCTTCTTGGCCCCAACTGTGGGATCGGTGACCTCGACGATATTGCCGAATTGAATCGGCTCTGCAACGAGGTGGGGATCGATACCATTGAGACGGGGGCCGCTATAGGAGTGGCGATGGAAGCTGGTGTGATTCCCTTTGGGGACGCCGAAGGCGCAAAAGATCTGATACGCCAGATTGGGCAGGGGACTTACCTTGGACGCATTCTCGGAAATGGGGCTGTGGTCACGGGCCGTGTCTTGGGTGTGAGGAGGATCCCGGCTATCAAAGGTCAGGCGATCCCAGGGTATGACCCGCGGGCATTGAAAGGAAATGGGGTCACCTACATCACTTCGCCGATGGGAGCGGATCACACTGCAGGAAATGCCTTCGAAACTGCTAAAACGGTCGATCCAATTGGCAAAGAGAACCAAGTTGAAAACTCAAGGAGGCTTCAGATCCGTGCTGCCATCCTTGACACCATGGGCCTCTGCCTATTTACGCGGCCACCATTTGTGAAGAAGCCTGAGCTCTTTGCTCTCTTTCTAAACGGACGCTATGGGTGGAACATCACGTATGAAGATGTGCAAAAAATTGGTATTGAAGCACTGGAAACCGAGCGAGAATTCAACCG
>CAYMTD010000304.1:0-3602 GCA_964393245.1 uncultured Syntrophaceae bacterium | reverse complement strand
ATATGACGCGCTCTTTTACACACCCATGTGAAAATCTTTCTCAGAAAATTTGATCCTTGTGTAGCTAACCTCAAGTCAGATCCGTGGACAGTTACGACGAACGGCTTCCTTAAGAAAGCTCCCGCAAAAATTGCAATTACCCCTGTTGGAATTGCCCAGTGAGTATGTATCATGGAGCATTTATATTTTAGAATTACATAGAGAGTCACAAAAAAACCAGAAATATAATAAAGGATCATCTTTCCATAAGGAACTTTTTGATACTCAATCAGAAGTTTATCTCTTGCCAAAAAAGGAAAACGAAAGACTCTTACGCCATTCTGATTTTCCACATAACGGCTATCTTTGTAAATTTTTGGCGTTAAAATACAAATTTCATAACCTCTCATCTTTAAGAGATGAGCCATTTTCTTTATAAAAACAGCCCGATAAGAAGAGTCGAAATCAGGAAAGGCATTGGTAAGAAATAGAATTGAATTCTTCTTCACGCTTCCCCTTCAATCTCGTTGTTCTTAGTGGTTGGTATCCTTTCGAAGTTACCCAACGATACTTGACCCTCTTTTCTGAGCAATAACCAAAACCGATTGTGGTCGTCCTTTCTTGGGGATCACATACCCAATTTTATAGAGCATCAGATACGAAAAATAATTAAAAATATTCCTCAACAAATAGTTGAAGATAAACTGATTGATCTTCCGGAAGGATGAGTTCGGTCTGCTCGAATCTTTTCTTTCACTCAGGGAGGCAACCTGATCTGTCCTTGCTTTTAGTCCCCTCATGATCCACAAAAGGGGCACCTTTGAATATCTATAGGCCTTTACAAATTCAAAACCAGTTCGTCGTAGCAACTCCTTCAAATTCTTATCACTAAAAAAGAACAGGTGTTCCGGTAGTTGGAAGCTGCTAAAGAGTTTAAAGTACTTTTCTTCCATATCTCCCAAATTGCCCGTTTCAAATATTAAGAAACCATTCTCCTTCAATCCTTCATTCATCTTTCGGGATTCCGCAATCGGGTCGTAAAAGTGACTGATCACGTCTCGGTGGTATATGACATCAAATTTCTTACCGCCGAACGAATAAGCGCTTAGAGGAGACGCTTCACAAGGTATGCCCAACCTATTCCTTATGAAATCGGCCTGGATGTTGTTTAGTTCGATTCCATATACCTCAAATCCTTCTTTTTTGGCCGCATATAGAAATGATCCCTCACCAGGCCCAATCTCAAGGATGGAGCCCTTTGTTGTGAATTTCTTTATGATTCTGAGATGATGTCTGGCTTGAAGTCTCTTGCTGAAAAAACCTGAGATGCTAATGTCCGCTGATCGATTTGCCCAAGCGTCATTATAGAGTTTCTCGATCTCTTCCAACGAAGGCCTATTAGAAACATAGATTAGATTGCAAATCAGGCATTTTTTGCACTGATAGCCCTCTTCTTCAATAACAACATTTGAGCTCTTTTGGTTACAGAAGATACATTCAGCTTCTGCCATGGTGTGACCCCACACGCCCATGACATGACATCCTATTCCGTAGCCCTTACCGTTTGCCGTTCCCCTTAATTTCTTTCTTTAACTCAAGATTCTCCTTTTGAATCCTTAGAATCTCTTTCCGAAGAGAAACGATCTGTATCGCGATAAACCCGAAGGAGAGTATCTGAATTCCTCCTAAGATCAACAAAATGGCAAATGTGATCAAGGGCCGCCCCGGGGTTAATCCCCCGGTATATCTTAAGTAAGCAATATATATTCCTATTAAAAATCCTATTCCGAGGGTCAGTAGACCCAGGAAGCCAAATACAATCACCGGCTTTTCAAAAACGGAGAAGACAAGATGAGAAACGGCGGTCTTCTTAAATTTAAATTTCGATTTTCCTCTCTGCCTTGAGCTAAGAACAACCGGAATCTCTTTCACCCTGTATCCAAGGGCAACTGCTTTAGAGAGGATTTCGAGGTGAATCTCTTTATCATCCGATTCGAGCTCAAGGGAATCAAGTACATATCTTCGATAACCCCGAAAGACACCCGTGGAATAATAAATTCTATTCGGCATGACATATCTCAGTATTTTGTTTCCAAACTTGCTAATCCATAAACGATGCAATGGAACATTTTGAATGCCTCCCCCCGGCATATACGGAGACCCAATAACGAAATCGACATCCGGTTCATTCCTTAATACCTCTATCATATCGAGGATATACCTGGGTGCAAAACTCAAGTCTGCGTCAGTGGACACGACAATATCCCCACTCGATGCTTTGAATCCCGATCTTAATGCCCTTCCCCTGCCTGCATTTTTCGTATAAGAGACAACCTTTATTCTCTTATTCTTTTCCGCTACTTTTTCCAGAATTTCTAAGGTTCCGTCGAGACTTCCGTCATTTACGGGAAGAATCTCGAATGACCCTTGAAACGAAGCTAACGCTTCTTCGATCTTGTTTAGAGTGGTTTCGACATTCTCCGCCTCATTATACATTGGAATCACGATTGAAAGGTCCATCTTTCTATCCGCCGATGTATTATTTAATCAAGACACAAAAAAAGCAAGACAAATATAATTATCTTGCTTTCTGGTCAATTGTTTCCTTTGACTAAAAACCTATTTTTCCCATTTTTGGGGATATTGGCTCGTCTTCGTTCCATCTTGGTTAATCGCGAGCCATCCGTCGGAACTCTGCCTTGAAGTAGATGGCGTGGCGGTCCCAGTAAAGGTGGCTGTCGTCGCAACCATAGTGATGTTGTAATCTCCTGAAGGCGACGCAGGGCCTCCCCAGGTGGTTCGGAGCAACGTGAATGCATCGCCGTCACTCCCATCATTTGCATATCTGCCCCTCTCAGCTCTAAACATCTCCTGGGCTGCCCTCAATTGCTCGAGTGCTGTCTTGGCGTCTGCACGCCGCGCCCTAATCATATAATCCGAGTACATCGGAATTGCGATGGCTGCAAGGACCCCAACGACTACGATGACAATGAGAAGTTCAATCAGGGTCAGTCCTTTCTCGGATTTCATCCGTTTAATTCTTAAAATTCCCATCCTGACCCTCCTTTTATAAGATCCAAAGGCTAATGAAAAAATACAAGGGAATCATGAACAAACAAAGAGGCACAAGTCATCAAAACTCAATGCAAGCTAAAACCTCCTCGCCCCTTCCCTTTTGATTTCATAAAGAACATTGGGCAATCCTTGCTGACCACAGCGCTGAGTTGCGTTTTTCAGCAAGGATTGCCCATCTTCATGCAAAATTCAAACGTTTACCTTTTTGGACGGTACGCCACAGGTATTGAAGACGAATCGTAATTCCAAACGATGGCTCCATCTGCGGTTACACTTGGAGTCATCACCAAAGTCGAACCGTCGACAGTGGACTCGCCCGTATTCGTTGCCGTAACAGTAATTACCCCCGTGTTAGCTGCAATATCAATTCCCGCAATATACCTGCCAATGGGGACTGCCACTCCCAATGACGTCTTCACCTGAGTAGCAGTTGTCATATTGCTTACAGGGAAAAAGCCTTCGTCCGCGAAATATGCCCCAACAGCACTTGCCATATGGCTGGCACTATTTGTTACTTCTGTCAGCTTGGCTTTGACCGTCTGAGCCCT
>CAYMTD010000303.1:0-3643 GCA_964393245.1 uncultured Syntrophaceae bacterium | reverse complement strand
CGATTTGTTCTGAAAAGATTGACGGTCTGCCTGGAAGATGGCTCAAGACTCCGGCCGCGATTAGATTGGCCGAAGGAAAGCCATCGCTCTTCCAGGCGTTCTCCAGTGCCCTTCAGATGAAGCGCATGATCGATGTTCCCTTTTTTAAGCTTTTCCTCGGGGGATTGAAACAGAGAGGGGTTCAGGATCTTGCTCGCCAGGCGCTCAGCCTCAAAGGACTGAGGGCCGCTATTGAGAACGGCGATTTAGAAACCGGGGTTTTACCCATCAGCCAGGCCATCGGTCTGATCAAAGACCTGCCCACTTGCCAGGAATTTATTGAACGGACCGCCGCAGAGGCTCAAGAATTATTGGAGTTTGCAAGGAAGAGAATCGCGTCCTGACCCATCTTCCTCCTTTTTTGTAAAGGGAGGGAAGAGGAATATAAGGAAGGTTAAAGGCATGAGACTCCGGAACCTAAAACATCCTGAAGTGAAAGCCACTCGATACCGGGCCCATGGGGGGGGCGTGGCTCACATGATCTTGGACACCCGCCACCTGCAAATGTTGATGTTCTTGGCCCACGCTTCGGTGGCCCCCAAACAAAAACTCAGTGGCCACAGAGACCCCATGGAAGAGATCTACATCATCCAGAGCGGTAAAGGTCTCATGCAGGTGGGAGAGGAACTTTGTGACGTTTTTGCCGGAGATGCCATTCACATCCCCGTGGGCCAGTTCCACGAATTGACAAACACGGGGGATGAAGAACTCACAATCTTAGTGGTCGCCGGACTGATTCCGCATTGATGATTTCGGAATGCGGATTTCGGATTTCAGCCCTGAAGGGCTGAGTTACGTAATTCAGGGCTTCAGCCCTGATATATTCTGCAATCCGCATTCCGCAAGTAAAATCAATCCTTCTTATGCCTCCAGAGCCAGAGCAGCCCGATGACGATCAGGAGCAAAGGTAGAAAGTATGTTTTGATGACGGTAGGGATCGAAATATGGATGGAATAGTACTTTGCCCCCAGGACGAAGATTCCCAGAATCATCGTTACCCAGGCCGATACACTTTTTCTGCTCTGGATAATCCCTCCCAATCCAAGCACGATGACTAACCAGGGCCACCCCTCCCGCAATCCATACCCGGTATCCATTCGATCTAAAAAAATCAGGATACCCATCGCAATCAGAGCGAGCGCTAAACCCATCTCCGTCTCCTTTTCTCTGATTCAATCATGAACCCTTCATTCACTTCTCTCTTGAAATTTTACGAAAGGCCGTTATATGTTAGGTTTGAAAATATTCTATCCATACATCATTTTACAAGAAAAGGCAACTTTTTGAAGGGACGTTGAAGGGATGCGATATGGACCCTAAATTGGTAAAACAGTTTTTCATCTTTCTCGTCCTCTTGTTCGGGTGGACGGTGATTATTCTCCTCATCGGGCCTAAATAAATTTCCCCGTGTGACCCGGGGTGGTTCAATCCTATCGTAGAAGGGAAAGAGAAAGACGCTCTCTTTCCGGAGGAGGTGTGTCATGGTAAGAAAAGTCGCTCTTCTCATCGCACTCATTTTCGTTTTCTCCCTAACCCTTTATATCACCCTTGCCGGTTCTGCGAAGGAAACGATCCCGGCGGGCGAGGCCACGTGTTACCAATGTCATGAGGTGATCAAATCCCTCAAGGTGGGGAATAAACATGCTCCCCTTCCCTGCTCAACGTGTCACACCAAGCTGAACGACCACCTCAAAGACCCGGAAAAAACTCCCGTGACCAATCGGGAGCTAACCCTTTGCGGGAAATGCCATGCCTCTCAATACGAAACCTTTATGTCCGTCAATTTTAAATCGAAAGCCAAGGTCGAAAAGGCCACGACCACAAGCCGTTCACCGACCTTCGATAAATTGATGACACCCCACGGCTTTACAAAAGAACACGACGAACCCCGGTCCCATGGGTTCATGCTGATCGACCATTTCATTGTGGACCGGGCTTATGGCGGAAGATATCAACTGAAAAACTGGAAGGAAATCTCCGAACCCGGCAAGTTATGGGATGTTTTGATCGATACGGGGAAAGATCTTCCCCAGACGGCCAAGGCGGCCAATACCGTTTGCCTCCAATGCAAGACCACGGATGCCGTTTTGAAATGGCCCTATATGGGTGATGCCAATCCAGCAACAGATTTGAAGAGGGCTGGAAACCTGGCCGCCATCGAAATGGCCAAGAAATATCTCCAGAACCCGATGGGCTGCATTCACTGCCACGACCCCCATGCGGCAAAGGCTAGAGTCGTGCGGGATGCCTTGATTGAGGCTGTAGTCGACCGGGGTGAGGGAACCTACCCTTACGATAAGGAAAAGGGCAAGAAAACCACGATGACAAAGATCGAATTTGAAAGGGACGGCAAACCCTTTCGGGCGATTGCCATCCTAAACAAAGCCGATTCCAATATGCTCTGTGCCCAGTGTCACGTGGAGTATAACTGTAATCCGGGATTCGATCCGAAGACGGGTGCGGCCATCGGAATGGAAGATCGAAGGACGAACTACTTCCCCTGGGTGAATGTGCTCGATATTCAGAAGAAGTACGAGGAGATCGGTTTCAAGGATTTCAAGCACGCGGTGACAGGGGCGGCCCTTACTAAACTTCAACATCCCGAGACCGAAACCTTCTGGAAAAGCAGGCATGAACGGGCAGGAGTTGAATGCAAGGATTGCCACATGCCCAAAGCAAAAGACAAGAAAGGGAGAACATTTACCTTCCACGGTCAGCGGAGTGCTCGGTATATGCTCAAAGACACTTGCGTCCGGTGTCACAGCTACTGGAATCAGGAGATGGCGGAATACCAGGTTGATGCCATCCAGAATTATATTCGTGGAAAGATGAGAAAGGCTGAATACTGGATAGGACAGCTGATTGAAACTTATACCCGGGCCAAGGATTTAGGAATTAGCGAGGAAGTCCTCAAGGAAGCGAGGCCATTCCATGATAAGGCCCACATCCTCTGGGAATGGTGGACAGCTGAGAACAGCGATGGCTTCCACAATCCTCAACTGGCCAGGGAATCGCTGGCGCAATCGATCAATGCTTCTCAGGAAGGAATCAAACTCTTAGAGAAAGCAATCGAAGAGAAGAGAGCAAAATAGCAGATTGAGGTCAAGGCTGAGGTTAAGGTTAAGGTTAGGGGTTAGGGGCTTTGATTACACCAATTGAACACTCCGAAAGAATGTGGTAAATAGGAATAAATAGCGGATAGGCAGAATGGTCATAGATACGTTATTTCTAAGGTAGGCCTTTGGGGTTGAAGCCTCAAACCTCTCACAGTGAAAAATGCCCACGTAGCTCAAAGGTAGAGCTGCTGATTTGTAATCAGCGGGTTGGCGGTTCAAATCCGTCCGTGGGCTCCATTTCTTTTCAACCACTTACGTACTACCTAACTCCTCCGCTTATCTCCAAATTGTGCACTTTTTGTGCACTTGATTTTTTGTCCAGCTTTTCCTCCTGCTTTTCGCTCGGTTTTTCATTAAGAACGTTGTCCAACACCTGAAGTGCCTTTACCTTGTGGGTCGGCGCAAGATGAGCATATCTTAAGGTCATCGTTAGTGTCTTATGACCCAATAGCTCTTTTACCGTTGTGAGGTCTTGCCCTGCCATAACA
>CAYMTD010000302.1:0-3645 GCA_964393245.1 uncultured Syntrophaceae bacterium | reverse complement strand
GGCAGTAGTCAAATCAAATATATCGAACATTCTTAACCGAGGGCGAGACCGCAAAGACCCTGATGTTGTTGCTCCTCGGATCTGCCGGAAAGAAGAAAAAGCCCGGTCGGCTCGGGTCGTACCCCAACGTGGACCCGACTAAGATTTCACCATCCTTAAAGGTAACCTCCACTTTTCTCCCCGTGGGCTTTTCCCCCTCAAGATATTTTTTCCTTTCGTGATATTGAGGATTTCCAGCGAAATCCTTGACGAAGAAAAGAGCCTTCAACTCTTGCAGCAGAACCTCTCTTGCTTCTCCTGAGACCGTTTCGGCTGGATGGAGGTGGAAGCGATCCTTGTGGGGCAAGAAATCTTGCGTATACCCCTTCACCACCTTCCCATTGGCATATCTTACCACTACCTTGACAGGCTCCATCGAACCTCCTCTCCCCCAGTCCGATCCATACCTCCATAATGAATCCACAAAATTTTACCTTCTACGGAGCAAAAAGTAAACCCCGTTAGAAAATTTTGGTCCTCTGAGGGCGTAAAGAATGTCTACAACCACTTCTTCTTTCTGAAATAAACCAACATGGAGATTCCGATGCCCGCCATGATCAACCAGACCAAGGGGTACCCCCAGCGCCATTCCAATTCTGGCATATATTTGAAATTCATCCCGTAAATGCCCGCCAAAAAGGTGAGGGGCATAAAGATGGTTGCAATAATCGTTAAGACTTTCATGACCGAATTGAGCCGGTTGCTGACACTTGAAAGATAGATGTCAAGCATTCCGGAAACCATATCACGGTAGGTCTCGATCGTATCAATCCCCTGAATAGTATGGTCATAAACATCTCTGAGGTAGAGTCGGGTAGGTTCCTTTACAAGGGACGACCCTCCTCGTTCTAAACCGCTGAGGACCTCTCTGAGAGGCCAGACCCCCTTTCTTAGGAACAACAGTTCTCTTTTTAAATGATAAAGGCTTTGAAGTGTTTCATTCGTAGGGTGCGTGACCAATGTTTCTTCCAGCCATTCGATTCTCTCTCCAAGTTTTTCTAAGATGATAAAATAGTTGTCCACGACGGAATCTAATAAGGCGTATGCCAAATAATCGGCCTCCATCTTCCTGATGCGACCTTTGTTGTTCCGGATTCGGTCCCGAATGGGATCAAACGTATCCCCTTCCCTCTCCTGGAAAGAGAAGACAAAATTCTGTCCCAGAATTAAACTGATCTGCTCTGTCTCGATCTCGTTCTTTCTCTCGTTGTAGTCGAGGGCCTTTAGAACAATATAGAGATACGCTCCGTGGTCTTCCGTTTTGGGACGTTGGTCCGTATTGAGGATATCTTCCAGTACCAGAGGATGCAATTCATAACATTGACCGAGCTTCTCCAGGACTTCCACCTGATGAAGTCCGTCCACGTTGATCCAGGTCACAGCAGGCTTCTCCTTAAAGATGAAACATTCCTCGATCTCCTTTATTTCCTTTTCCTGAAATTGGTTCTCATCATAATCGATGAGGGTTATCTTAGACGTTTCCACCTTTTTTTCACCGATATGAATGAGCGTTCCCGGGGCTAGCCCCGCTTTCCTCGACCTCTTCTTAATGGGCTTTGGCATAACTGACTCCCTTTGAAAATGTTTGCGGTTGTTTGAAAGTTTATGAAAATTAATCAGATGAAGTCAACCAGAAATTCATTGTCGATTATGGTAAAATAAGTTCCAAAAACTCAAGGGAGCGACCCTGTCTTCCGACTTACCCAAATTTCTGCTCCTATAAATGCGATCGCATTGATAGGAGTAGTATGGAGGGATCCTCGGAGCTGGTCAAAAGATTCCCAGTCCGCTCTTCGAGTGAAACAGTCGAACGTTGGTCTCAATAATCCGGGAAATTTCTTGGGATTCTGGTATAATAGTCAAAAGCGGAGAGGGCTGATGGCCAAGAAGGTGATGATTGACTGCGACGTGGGAGTGGACGATGCGTTGGCTCTCATCCTTGCCTTCCATTCAACGGAATTGGAGGTGAAAGCTGTTAGCGGCGTGAACGGTAATGTCCCCTTGAACCAGGTTTTTGAGAATATTCAGAAAGTGCTTTCTCTGATCCGTCCCCGGGTCAAACCGCTGATTGCTAAAGGTGCAGATCAACCCTTAAAAGGCACGACCATGTATGCCCATTCGGTTCACGGGAAGAGCGGGCTGGGGGAAGCTAAAGTCGAACTGAAGAAAGGAGAAGAATGGTGGGTGATCGCCCCAGACCGTGCTGACGACCTCATGGTAAAGATGGCCCGTCAATATCCAAATGAGTTGATCCTGATTGCCACAGGTCCTCTTACCAACCTGGCTCTGGCCCTTCAGAAAGATCCAAGAGGAGTAAGAAAACTGAGAGAGGTAGTGATCATGGGAGGAGCGGTTCGAGCCAGGGGCAACATTACCCCTTATGCGGAGTTCAACATCTTCTCCGACCCCTTGGCCGCAAAAATTGTCTTGGAATCAGGATTGTTGATCACGCTCGTTCCGCTCGATGTGACCCATCAAGTCATGCTCTCCCCTCAATGGGTGGAGGATAAAATCATACCCCTTCAAACTTCTTTTTCTCAATTTACCATCGAAGCGACCGGATATGATACAATCGCCCAAAAGTTTCAAAATAGACAACGGATCTACCTCCATGATCCTCTGGCCGTGGGGGTGGCGCTCGATCCTGATCTGGTAAAAAAGGAAAGGGTAGTCCTTCATGTGGAGACTGAAGAGGGAGAGCGTTACGGCCAAACAAGAGAAGCCGAAGAGGGGCTGAAAACGGATGTCTGTTTCGGCGTCGACACAGAGAGGTTCTTAAAATTGTTTGTATCGGCGTTAGGGTAAGGAAGTGGATCTAGCCGCAACCCTTAGGTTGCGTCATCCCCGAGCAATGAACATACTCTCGCTGTTTGGGTTACGGTGACGAAGCCCGTTTCTATGGGAATAGGCAAATAAACTATGGACGATGCACAATGAACGATTCATCGTTTATCGTTTAACGTTCATTGTCCTGAAGACACGGGCATCGTTACCCTGACCGTATGACCAAACCCTTATTTTTGGGTATCAGTGGAAAAATAATATGCCCAACCGAATTCTGGTTCTTGGCAGTTCCAATGTTGATCTCATTCTCAAAGTTCCCCGCTTCCACAACCCCGGGGAAACGATCATGGCAGAGGATCTGGTCACTGTTTTCGGCGGCAAAGGGGCCGACCAGGCCATTGCCGCAAAACGTTTAGGCGGAAAGGTCGGTTTCATCACAAAGTTAGGCGACGATCACTATGGACAAACCTATCGCTGGTTCCTAACCAAGAATGGTTTTCATCCCAAAGAGATCCTCAAAGACAGGGCGCGGCCCAC
Source organism: uncultured Syntrophaceae bacterium (assembly GCA_964393245.1). Taxonomy (GTDB): domain Bacteria; phylum Desulfobacterota; class BSN033; order BSN033; family UBA1163; genus CAYMJV01. Next base: position 285 of record CAYMTD010000302.1, on the reverse strand, counting down.
GGGCATGGCTTTCATTGAATTGAATCCCAACGGGGAGAACCGGATCATCGTCTCTTCCGGGGCAAATATGTCAATTTCTGAAAACGAGTTAAGAAAACTTGGTCCATCCTGGAAAGGGATCCATGTTTTTGTCACCCAATTAGAGATCCCTCTCCCAGCGGTTCAAATGGGCCTGAAGATGGCCAAAGGTCAGGGGGCTCTCACTCTGCTCAATCCATCCCCACCGCTGCAGCTTTCACCGGACATCTTTTCATGTGTCGATTTTCTCGTACCCAATGAATGGGA
>CAYMTD010000301.1:2079-3647 GCA_964393245.1 uncultured Syntrophaceae bacterium | reverse complement strand
TCTCCCGCGTTCGTTCTGTGACCGATACGAGCATAATGTTCATAATCCCGATCCCACCCACAATTAAAGAGATGGAGGCGATGGCGCCTAAAAGAAGAGACATCACCCTGGCTGACTCTTCAGCGCTCGACATCACCTCTGTGAGATTTCGGACAGTAAAGTCATTTTCCTGGCTCGGTGCAATTCGATGTCTTTGCCGGAGCAGGTCCGTAATCTGTTCTTCCACATCTTTCATCACCTCCTGCCCCTCCGCCTGGACTGCAATCGTTCGAACCATTCCCGGAAATTGCATCCCGAATAACTGCTTTTGGGCAATCGTCAGGGGGACAAAGATGACATCGTCCTGATCCTGTCCCCACGTCGATTGGCCTTTGGAAGAAAGCATACCAATCACCGTAAAGGGAACCTTTTTGATTCGGACGATCTGACCGACGGGATCGATCCTGCCAAATAGATTTTCCGAGACGGTTCGACCCAAGAGGCAGACTTTGACCGCTCCGTCCACATCCTGCTGGGTAAACGGGCGGCCTGACGAGAGAGGCCAGTCTCTAATCTCAAGGACTTCCGGCGTCGTCCCAATGACGAACGTAGACCAGTTTTGATTTCCATAAACCACTTGGGCGACACCGCTCACGCTGGGAGCCGTGTACCTGACCCCCTGGATTTCCGTTTGAATCGCCTTTGCATCATCTGCCGTTAGGGTGGGCACTGTCCCAGCACCGAATCGCATGCTACCGCTCGTTGAACTCCCTGACATGACCATAATGAGGTTCGATCCCATGCTGGCAATCTGCTCGGCGATCCGCCTCTGTGCTCCTGATCCCACGGCAATCATCGTAATGACGGCACCCACGCCGATGATGATCCCTAACATGGTCAAAGCAGAGCGCATCTTGTTGACCAGGAGTGCCCTGAGCGCAATTCGGAGACTGGCAAGAAAAGTTGTTATCATAAAAGTGTAAGAAAAAGAGGGAAAATTTTTGACTTATTTCGTCATTCCTGCGGAAGCAGGAATCCAGATACTATCTTTTTTCCCCCAATAGGACTGGATTCCTCTTTGCACAGGAATGACAGACCTAATGATCCTCACCTGTAACCCGGGCGTTTAAACTTGAGACCGGATCATCAACCACTTTCCCATCCTTAAAGTGAATATTCCGCTTTGCAAAAGAAGCAATGTTTGGTTCGTGAGTAATCATGATGATGGTAATGCCTAAATCTCGATTGAGGCGTTGAAAGATATCCATGATTTCCAGACTCGTCTTTGAATCAAGATTTCCTGTCGGTTCATCCGCCAGAAGGATGGAGGGCTCGTTGACCAGTGCCCGAGCAATGGCCACCCGTTGCTGTTCTCCTCCAGAGAGTTGACTGGGATGGTGATGCCTCCTTCCCTCCAGCCCCACCGTGGAAAGGGCTTTTTGCGCCAAGGCTTTCCGCCTTGAGGTCGTCACCCCAGCGTAGATCAAAGGGAGCTCAACATTTTCCATGGCCGATGTCCTGGGCAGCAGGTTAAATCCCTGAAAGACAAAACCGATTTTCTGATTTCTTATTTCCGCCAACTCATCCCT
>CAYMTD010000301.1:0-1979 GCA_964393245.1 uncultured Syntrophaceae bacterium | reverse complement strand
ATGCCTTATTTTATTATCTGAATCCCTTCATGGAAGGCCCAGGCGATCTGCTTTGCGAACCACTCTTCTTGTTCGACCTCTCTCCGACAATCACTTCTGTCCCTTCTTTAAGATTCCCCGAAACAACTTCACTGAAGGTTCCATTGGTGATTCCGAGGACAACCGGAATTGGCTTCGGCTTCCCGTCCCGTGCGAGAACCCACACCCTGCCTGTGACCCTTCCCTCCTCCTGTGAGAATTTTTGACTCCCGCGCAATCTCTGTTCCTTTGAAAGGTCCCCTTTTCTCTTCTCTCCAGCCTCTTCGGTCTTAGCAAACTCCGGCCGAAACCGAAGGGCAGCATTGCTGATTTTCAAAACTCCTTCCTTATGGGCAACCAGGACTGAAATGTTGGCTGTCATGCCAGGTTTCAACCTCAAATCCTTGTTCCCCACCCGAATGACAACATCGTAGGTGACCACATTCTGAATCGTAAGGGGCGCATTTCGAATTTCCGAAATTCTTCCTCGAAACCTCCTCTCAGGATACGCATCGACGGTGAAGTTTGCCTCCTGGCCAACGGCAACACGCCCGATGTCGGCCTCGCTTACATTTGCATTCACCTGCATCTGAGTCAGGTCTTTTGCAATCGTGAAGAGCGTGGGTGCCTGGAGACTGGCGGCTACCGTTTGGCCCACATCGACATTGCGTGAAATCACGATCCCATTGACTGGAGAACGAATGGTGGTATATCTCAAATTGGTTTCTGCCAGTTTCAAAGCGGCTCTGGCTTGCTCCAGCTGGGCTTTTGCTGACTCGATTTGAGATTTCGCCGATTCGAGCTGAGCCCTGACCAGATCTCTCTGAGCCACCGCAGATTCATAATTGGTCTGAGCGGTATCCAGGGCAGCCTGAGCAATGACCTTTCTCTCCATGAGCTCCAGGTTTCGATCCAAAGTCCTCTTGGTATCCAAGACCGCCACCTCCGCCTTCTCAAGATTAGCCTGCGAACTTCTCAGATTCGCTTGAGTATTCAACAGATTGGCCTGTGCGTTCAACACATTGGCCCTGGCCTGCTCCACCTGGGCTTCGAAAAGCGCTGGATCGATCTGGGCGATCACTTGCCCTTCTTTCACGCGAGAATTGAAATCTGCGTAGAGGGCTTTGATCGTTCCTGAAACCTGACTCCCTACCAAGACAGTGATCACAGGATTGATCGTCCCGGTAGCCGTCACGGTGGTGCTGATTTCTCCGCGCTCAACTTTCATCGTCCTGAATTTCTGGTTCGATCCGCTCTGGCCCTTCCATCGGTAGAAAATAAATCCCCCTACTAGCAATATCACCAGAAGGATCACGATCGGCAGCAGATATCTATTCTTTCGGTTAGCCATGTCTTTGCCCTTAGCTCTTCTTTCTAAAATGGAGACGAATGGGAACCCCTTGGAAACCAAAAGCCTTCCGTATCTGATTGATCAAATACCGCTCGTACGAAAAATGGATCCCCTCTGGAAAATTGGCATAAATGATAAAGGTGGGTGGACCCGACGAGATTTGAGTGATGTAGTTCAACTTCACACTCCGGTTCTTATGGAGAGGAGGCGGGTAACGCTCCACCCACTGTCCAAAATACTTATTGAGTTGGGAGGTGGAAATCCTTTTCTTCGCCTGCTCAGCCACATCATCCACCAGATTAAGGATCTTGGGAACCCTCTGCCCTGTTAATGCAGAGATGAAAACGATGGGAGCATAGGAAAGATATTTTAAGTCCTCATAAACCTTTTTCTTGAATTGAACCATGGTTTCAGAATCCTTTTGGATCAGGTCCCACTTATTGACCACGAGGATGCATCCCTTCCCCTTTTCGTGAACAAATCCGCCGATGTGGGCATCCTGATCGGTTACTCCCTCTCGCGAATCCAACAGAAGAAGGGCCACCTGGCAGCGGTCAATGGTCCGGAGCGCCTCCACGATACTATACTTTTCCAACTTCAAACTGATCCG
>CAYMTD010000300.1:0-3652 GCA_964393245.1 uncultured Syntrophaceae bacterium | reverse complement strand
CGAAGGGCCTCCGCTGGAGGCCCTTCGTTTTCGTGGAGGCCGCGTCGGAAGCATCGTCACCGTGACGGATTCCGAAGACAGGGACTTTCGAGGGAGGGTCCTCTCCATTTCCGACAAGAAAGCATCGCTTCGGATTTTCGACGTCTTTCGATCTTCAACGGAATCGTCCGTTGAGATCATTCTTCTACAGGCCCTGCCCGAAAAGGAGCGGATGGAAATGATCATCCAGAAGGCCACAGAACTGGGGGCTTCAACGATCGTCCCGTTTAAATCGAAGTGGTCTATCTCTCTCGAAGAAAGGGATGCAAGGCAGAGGAAATCCCACCGGTGGCAGGAGATTGCCGTCAAAGCGGTTCAGCAATCGAGGCGAGGGAAGGTGCCAAAGGTAGAGGCCTACCGCTCGTTTGAGGAAGCCCTGGAGTTATGCAAAGAGGATGGGTTGAAGCTCCTTCTATGGGAGAAAGAAGGAGAGCCTCTCAAGAGAATTTTGCGGGCTTACGTTCCCAGAAAAATCTATGCTATGGTTGGTCCCGAAGGTGGGTTCACGGAAGGAGAAGTGAAATTGGCTAAGGGGAAGGGGTTCATCTCTGTCCAATTGGGTCAGCGGATCTTGAGAACTGAAACTGCCGCGATCACCTTGGTTGGCATCCTCCAATATGAGCTCGGTGACTTGGGTTGATATGAAAGTCCTCCTCATTCAACCTCCGATCCGGGATTTCTACCAGACATCGATCCGGACGCAGCCCATCGGTCTGGCCTATCTTGCCGCCTCTCTGAAATCTCATGGCTACGACGTTGGAATTCTCGATTGTCAGACAAGCCAGAAAAGATCGATTTCCATCCCATCGGAGCTTTCTTACCTTAAAGAGTTTTATCCTTTCAATGACCGGAGTCCTTTCAAACTCTACACGGGCTACTACCATTTCGGAATGGGTTGGGATGAGATCGGGGAGAGGATCAAGAATTCGAAGGCCTGCGTCTTCGGAATTTCCTCCTCCTTCACGCCCTATTCCCAGGAAGCATTGGAGATCGCCCGCATGATCAAAGAATGGGACTGCAAGAAGATTGTGGTCATGGGAGGATGCCATGTCAGCTGCGATCCAGAAAGTGTTCTTAAAAGCCCATGGGTCGATTATGTGGTTCTGGGTGAGGGGGAGACCCGGTTCCCATACCTTCTGAAACAGATTGATAAGGGAACGGGTGGGCCAGAGGCGGACGGAATCGGATTTAAGGAAGATGGGGAGATACGAATTCGTCCGCTTTCCAGCTTCGTGGAGGACATAGAAGGTCTCCCATTTCCTGCCAGAGAACTGCTCGATTTAAACCGGTACAGAGTCGGGAGGAAGCGATCAACCATGATCATCACGAGCAGAGGTTGTCCGCATGGATGCGCCTATTGCTCCACCCATCTTGTCATGGGAGCGTCTTTTCGTTTTCGATCTCCCGAATCGATCGTCCAAGAGATGGTGGCCTGTAGGAATAGGTATCATATTCGCAACTTTGATATTGAAGATGATAATTTCACCTTTGACCAAGAGCGTGCCAAGCGGTTGATGAAACTTGTGGTCGAAACTTTCGGAGAAGAAACCCTCGAGCTATCTGCCATGAACGGCGTTTCGTTTGCTTCTCTGGAAGGAGATCTTCTTAGGTTGATGAAGAGGGCTGGTTTCAGGACCATCAATCTTTCTTTCGTCAGCGTCAATCCTTCGTTCAAGGAGAAGATGGGCAGGCCGGGAACGACAGACGTTTTCGATAAGGTCTTAGTAGAGGCAGAGGAGGCTCGTCTCAATGTCGTCGCTTATTCGATCTTAGGGATGCCAGGTCAGACCGTAGGGGAAATGGTGGACACCTTGATCTACCTGATGGGTAAAAGGGTCCTCGTTGGCCCCAGTGTCTATTATCCTACTCCCGGGACCCCTCTTTTCGAACAATGCAAGGCAAAAGGGCTCCTCCCTCCTCACCCTTCCCAGTGGCGTTCGAGTGCGCTTCCCATTGAGACAGAGGATTTTGATCGTCTTGATATCGTCACCCTTTTCCGTCTGGCAAGGGTCATCAATTTTATTAAAGGAAAGATGGACGAATGGGATCTGAACGAAGGGATGACATGGAGAGAACTTTATCTGGTATTGAAAGAAAAGGTTGAGACCGAAGGCATTTCCTCCAAGGAAACCCTGACATGGGTTGGCCTCCTTTTAATATTTTTTAAGGAAAGATCCTTTTTCAGTCTGAGAAAGGGTTATGTGAGCAAAGAATCGATCTTCAGAGAGAGGACCTCCAGAAGGGTCGTCGATACCTTCTTTGAAAAAGCCTGGGACAAACCCATTCTCAGGAGCCGCAACGTCTAAATAGGGATTACGGATCAAGATGATCCTGGTGGTGCTGCTACCCGGAATGGTCAAATAGTTGGCGGACTTTCTTCACTGCGGAGGAAACCACAAATACCCTCAGGTTGTTGCTGTTAGGGTCTGCTGGGATGATAAAATTGCCTGGCCGTTTTGGGTCATAGCTCAGAACCGTGGACCCGACCATCACTTCCCCATCTGCAAATGTCACCTCCAGCTTCAAGCCAGAAGGGTTCTCTCCCTCCATATAAAAATTCCGTTCCTCAAACTGCGGATTGCCGTAGAAGTCCCGAACCACAAAGACGGCCTTCAGGCGCTTCATGGATACGTAAATTGGCGGGCCGGAGAAGTTATCAGCAGGGGTAAGATAGAAGAAGTCCTTATTGGGTGAGAAATTCTGAATGAAGCCTTTAGCCACGGTCCCGTTCGTATATCTTACAACCACCTTTGTCGGTTCCATCTTCTCAAAGGTTTCCGCCGAACGTAACAATTCGGGCTCCTATTCTCGCGTCCGCCCTATGTGGGGGTATATTATCAAAAGGAACTCATATCTGTCAATCACATGACTCTACCCCATAATCCGTAATCGTCATCCTGAACTCGTTTCATAGGTTGTTTCACTTATGGGTTATCGAAAGAGCGAGATGCTGAAAGAATTTCAGCATGACAGCGATATTGTAAGTTTTCCATTATTGATCACGCATTACGGCCTGCTTCTGCCTTCTGCTTGCTGCTTTCTGCCTACTTTCTAATTCAGCCCTATCCCTTTCTCCTTCTCATAAGCCTCCTTAAGGTTCTTGAAAAATTCAGGTGGAACTCGATAACCCAAAGTTCTTGCTTTCTTAATATCATCCCAGGCCTTCTCATACTCCCCCTTGTAATGGTAGATATGGCCACGATAATAGTAGGCCGAGGCATACTTTGGGTCTATTTCGATAGCCTTGGTGAAATCGAGGATGGCCCGGTCATAATCGCCCATTTTACGATAGACAAATCCCCGGTTATGATAGGCAATCGCATATCTTGGATTGAGCTCGATGGCCTTGGTGTAATCTGCAATCGCCTTATCAAACTCTCCCATCCGGCTGTAGGAGTATCCCCGGTTAAGGTAGGCAACAACAAATTCCGGATTGACGTCGATGGCTTTGTTGTAATCGGAGACCGCGCGCCTAAAATCTCCCTTTTGAGAAGAGTCGACACCGCGACTGAAATAGATTTCAGCCGTCTCCATCGGAGGAAGAACCCTCTCCATTGGCTTTTCAGCCGCACATCCCGCAAGCAAGAGAAGCAAAATCCAAACAACGATTCCT
>CAYMTD010000299.1:0-3653 GCA_964393245.1 uncultured Syntrophaceae bacterium | reverse complement strand
GAAGGATCACATCTCCACCTTTTCCTCCATCGCCGCCGTCCGGTCCTCCTCTGGGGATAAACCGTTCTCGGCGAAAACTGCTACAACCATTGCCCCCATCGCCCGCCTTCACATGGATTCTCGCTTCATCCACAAACTTCATCTTCTCTGAATGCAGGCCATATGGAGATGCCCCGAGCTGTGGGAGGTTTGAGCTTAACCCTGAATCCCATCCGTCTCAAAGTGCAGGCTCTGCCCGCAACATGGCTCAGGGCCAAGTCCCAAACCCGATGGAGTTCAGGAGGTGTGGATACTCACCTGCTTCCTGTCTCTTCCCTTCGTCTCGTATTTCACAATGCCGTCAATTTTGGCAAAGAGCGTGTAATCCTTCCCCATCCCTACGTTTTCACCGGGATGAATTCGCGTCCCTTTTTGACGGACCAAGATGCTTCCTGCCTGAACTAACTGTCCGCTGAATCGTTTCACGCCTAAACGCTGCCCGGCGCTGTCTCTACCATTTCGAGAACTCCCTCCAGCTTTCTTATGAGCCATGATAACCTCCAAAACCAAAAATTCGAATCATCAAATTCCGAATCCCAAATAAGCTCCGATTTTCCAATCTCCAAACAACAGAAGCTATCAAATTTCGGTCATTATTGGGTGCTTGGGATTGGGTTATTCAAATCCCGCCACCTACGATATTGGCTAGCCTACTGTAATATCGTTTACCCTAAAGTAAGTATAGGTTTGTCGGTGTCCCTTGGTTCTTCGGTAGTTCTTTCTCCTTTTCATTTTGTAAGTCAACACCTTTCGCCCTTTCGCCTGTTGAACGATCTCGCCTTTAATGATCGCATCCGTCAAGAAAGGCTTTCCAAATTGAACCTGACCTTCTCGCGAAACCATGAGGACATCTTTTATGGTCACCTGATCCCCCACCTTGCCTTCGATTTTTTCGACCCGGATGATGTCCCCTTTGGAAACCTGATATTCTTTTCCTCCCGTCTTTATCACAGCATACATCAGAATGCCTCCCGACCGAGCTAACCAAAAATTCTAATTGATTCTTAATGCATTGTCAAACCTCAACTACCCATTTTTTTCCTGTTGATTCTGATCGGTCCCATCGAATCCGGGCCGAACAAATGATCTCGCCTGGGGAAATGTCTTTTCCACAGCCTGCCTCAATCCATCGAGTAAAGCGATGAGATCGATCGCCGCTTCGGCATCCTCCGTGACATAGTGACGAATCGCTGCCCAAGCAGCGATTGAACGATCCATGGCGATCAGGGCGATCTTGGCTGAGCCATCCGAATCGCTTGGAAATTCATCGTCCCCTTCCTCATCTTCATCGAGCTTTCCCCGGACGGCTCGCATGAGCTTCACCCAAATAAAGTGTTGGTACCATCGGATAACCTCCATGGCCTCATCGAGGCTGACTCCCTCTCTTGCCGCGTCTGCCGTTTCAAAGAAGAGGGTTTCCCTACGAGTAAACCAATCCTCCACCAACTCCCCATATCTCTTAGCGGCACGACAGAGCAGATGGTTCTCCGCAGCTCTATCTTTCGCTTCCATTTTTTCTATTTCGGCATCATCCATGGAATCACAAGCCTCCAGTTCAATTCCCCATTTCTTCGCACCCTCCCTGAGCAATTCCATAGTTTCCGCCATGATGCCCGACAGCTTCTTCCAAAAAGCCTCGTTCCTAATATCCCTGGTTTCGGGATCCGAGAATTCCTCCTCCGAAATAGAAAAATTCAAGCAGCGGGAGGTCTGCGGACAACGCTCGCACCATCGGTCGCAATAGTTATAGATTCCCGGTATGAATCGCTTCTCCGCGGCAAGCCTTTTGAGACCCTCCCGATTCATCATCTCTTCTCCCTCTCGCAAAGGTGATTTGGACCAGTTTAGACTTCAATGATATTGAATTGTTCCTGGTGGAATCCCGCCTTTCCCTTGATTAAGATCTTCTTTCTTAATCTCCTCTCCAACTCCTCTACCGCTGCCCTCTCCTCCTCATAGAGGAGGTCGGCTACCTCGGGGTTCGCCTCCACCATGATGCTGTTGCCTCCCAAAGCAGAGCAGGTTCGCTCGATCTCTCGAAAGATGTCATAACAGATGGTGGCCTTCGATTTGATCAGCCCGGCCCCTTCGCAATAAGGACAGGGCTCACTGAGGATTCTGGAGATGTTCTCACGCGTTCGCTTTCGTGTCATCTCTACCAAGCCGAGGTCCGAAATCTTAAAGATGCTCGTCTTCTGACGATCCTTCCGAAGGGCCTCCTCGAAGGCCTGGAAGACCTTTTCTCTATCCCCTTCTCTCTCCATATCGATGAAATCGATGATGATGATCCCCCCGATATTTCGCAGCCTCAACTGGTAGGCAATCTCTTTGGCCGCCTCCAGATTGGTCTTGAGAATCGTGTCGGCGAGATTTCTCTTTCCCACATACCTTCCCGTGTTCACATCGATGGCCACCAAGGCTTCGCACATATCAATGACGATATAGCCTCCGGATTTGAGCCAGACCTTTCTGCCCAGGATTTTGTCAATCTCCATTTCGATGCCATAGGCATCGAAGATGGGCTCCGCCTTATCATAGAGCAGGATCTCACATTTCTGTTTGGGCATATAGGTATTAATAAATGAGAGAATGTCCTCATACTCCTCTTTAGAATCGATGACAATTCGACTGACCTGAGGAGAGAGGATGTCACGAATCACCCGAAGGACCATGGTGAGGTCGCTGTGAATAAGAGAAGGTGCCGCTGAGCTTTCTTTTTTCTTCTGGACATTGCTCCAGAGGCGCAGGAGAAACTCCATATCATTGCGGATCTCATCGGGCTCTGCGCCTTCGCTGGCTGTCCTAACAATGAAGCCACCCGAGGGGGGCTTCATGCCCTGAACCACCTCTCTTAACCGCTTCCGCTCCCTTTCATCCTTGATCCTTCTCGAGACGCCCACATGATCCACCGTAGGCATATAAACCAGATATCTGCCGGGGAGGGAGATGTGCGACGTAATCCGTGTCCCTTTGGTCCCAAGGGGCTCTTTTGAAACCTGAACAAGAACCTCCTGACCTTCGGAGAGGAGATCCTCAATCTGGGATGATAGATTGACAGAATTGGGCAATTCCTCTCCCTGGAAAATCATCTCCTCATAATCTTCCATTCCACCATAGACATCGGAGACATAGAGGAAAGAGGCCTTTTCCAACCCAATGTCGACGAAGGCCGCCTGCATCCCAGGCAGAACTTTCACGACCTTCCCTTTGTAGATGTTTCCCATGATACCCCGGTCTTTGGTGCGTTCGATATAGATTTCTGCAAGTACCCTGTCTTCCAACAGGGCGACCCTTGTCTCTTGACGGGTCACATTGATAATGATCTCATTCGACATAGGAAGCTCCCGGTTAAATCCCAATAACCAAATCCCAAGTTCCAAAGAAACTCCAATCACCCAATGCCCAAAGAACCAAACTCAATATTTTCTGTTTTAGTTTTGGTGATTGAAATTTTGGTTGTTATTTGATTACGGATGTTTGCCTGCCTGGCGGTAGGCAGGGAGTTTAGCTATTCAATATATCATTCCAATTTTACGATTTTGCATTGAGCAAGAATTTCCCCTTTCAAACTGAGGATCGCTCCGATGATTTCTGTGGGTTTGGCTGTCCTGCCC
>CAYMTD010000298.1:0-3657 GCA_964393245.1 uncultured Syntrophaceae bacterium | reverse complement strand
TCAGAACCAAGAATCAGGGTCATCAGGTTGTTGTCGTGGTCTCAGCCATGGCAGGTGAAACAGATAAACTCATTCGTTTAGCCCAGCAGGTCGCCCCGACGGCTGACGAAAGGGAACTGGACGTGCTCGTTTCCACGGGCGAACAGGTCTCCGTTGCTTTATTGGCCATTGCCCTTAAAGCTATGGGCTGCGATGCAAAATCTTATTTGGGATTTCAGATCAAAATCGCCACCGACAGCGCTTTTGGGAAGGCTCGCATCACCGGCATTGAGTCAGAAAGGATCCTCGAAGATTTAAAAGATGGTCGAGTGGTCGTCGTTGCCGGCTTTCAGGGCGTCGATGAAGCGGATAACATCACCACCCTCGGACGCGGAGGGTCCGACACCACAGCCGTTGCAGTGGCTGCAGCATTGAAAGCGGACATTTGCGAGATCTACACCGATGTGGATGGCGTCTACACCACCGACCCAAACGTTTGCGACAAGGCAAGAAAATTATCTAAGATCTCCTATGATGAGATGCTCGAAATGGCGAGCCTGGGCGCAAAGGTCTTGCAGATCCGTTCGGTCGAATTCGCCAAAAAATACAATGTCCCTGTCCACGTGAGATCATCGTTCAATGACAATCCTGGGACGATCGTTTGTGAGGAGGACAAAGAGATGGAAAAGGTTGTCGTATCCGGAGTCACTTACAATAAGAACGAAGCCAAGATTGAAATCATGCGCGTTCCGGACGTCCCTGGGGTGGCGGCCAAATTATTTAAACCTATCGCCGATGCCAACATCGTCGTCGACATGATTATTCAGACCTCCAGTACGGAAAAAGGCTATGCGGATATGGCCTTCACCGTTCCCAAGTCCGACTTTAGGAAGACCTTACAGATTGTGGATGCGACCGTAAAGGAAATTGGAGGGAAAGAGATCCATGCCGATCAAGATATTGCCAAGGTATCGATTGTGGGGGTCGGAATGAGAAGCCATTCCAATGTGGCTACCCAAATGTTCTCAGCGCTGGCTAAGGAGGGAATCAACATTCATATGATCTCAACCTCGGAGATCAAGATCTCTTGTATCATCGATTCCAAATATACGGAACTTGCCGTTCGCGCCCTCCATGATGCCTTTGCGCTGGATAGGCCCTCTATCACGGAAGAAAAGTAGCCCCCTCACCGATCCCTCTCCCCCGGAGGAGAGGGGAAGGATGAGGGGGAAGACGCTGTCGTGAGAACCAGGCGTTCATAAGGAGGTCATATCGTTTTGACCAAACTTGGTCCCGTCAGAATCTACGACACGACCCTTCGGGACGGCTCCCAGGCAGAGGGCATTGCCTTCTCGCTCGAGGACAAAGTTCGAATTGCCCAGAGACTGGATGAATTGGGCATCCATTATATCGAGGGCGGTTGGCCAGGTTCTAATCCAAAGGATCTGCAGTTCTTTCGGGAAGTCAAAAAGAGCCCGCTTTCGCATTCGAGGATCGTTGCCTTCGGGAGTACCTGTCGGGCAGACGCACCTCCTGAAGAAGACGCCAACATTCAGGCCTTGATCGATGCAAAGACAGAGGTGGTGACCCTATTTGGAAAGTCCTGGGACATTCATCCTCTGGAGGCGTTGAAAATCACCCTTGAACAAAATCTCGAAATCATCCACCAGTCCGTGCGGTACCTCAAAAAGCAGGTCCCGCAAGTCATTTACGACGCGGAGCATTTTTTTGACGGCTACAAAAACAATCCTTCTTATGCCCTGAAGACCCTCCAGACTGCTCAAGAGGCCGAAGCGGATTGGATCGTGCTGTGTGATACGAACGGTGGAACACTTCCAGATGAACTCCAGTCGATCATCGATGAGGTGAAGACCAAGATCTCAACCCCCCTTGGCATTCATGTCCACAACGACTCTGAAATGGCAGTGGCCAACACCATCGTGGCGGTGAAAAGGGGAATCGGATTGGTTCAGGGGACGATCAACGGTTATGGGGAGCGATGTGGGAATGCCAACCTCTGCTCCGTTATCCCTAATCTCAAATTGAAGATGGGAATCGAATGCATCACTGACGCCCAGTTGAGGAAAATTACTGAAGTCTCTCGTTTTGTCTCAGAATTGGCGAACCTCCCCCCTGATAAATATCTCCCCTATGTCGGAGAGAGCGCCTTCGCCCACAAGGGTGGAGTCCATGTGAGCGCGATTCGTAAGAGTGATATTACTTATGAGCATATCGAGCCGGAACGGGTTGGAAATCGCCGAAGAGTTCTCATCTCTGATCTCTCAGGAGAATCAAACATTCTATACAAGGCGGCTGAGTTCAATATCGATCTCGAGAGCAAAGATCCAAGGGTCCGGGAGATCCTTGATCGTCTGAAGCAACTGGAGCACCAGGGTTTCCAGTTTGAGGGAGCAGAAGGTTCTTTCGAGATTCTCATGAAAAAAGCCCTTGGACAGCATAAGAAATTTTTCGAGCTCATGGGATTCCGCGTCATTGTGGAAAAGAGTGAAGAGGAAGGTCCTCCTTTCTCAGAGGCCACGATCATGGTGAGGGTGGGAGACCGTGTCGAACATACGGCTGCAGTAGGCAATGGTCCGGTCAACGCTCTTGATAACGCCATACGAAAGGCTTTAGAGAAATTTTATCCTGAGTTGAAAGAGGTCAAACTCCTCGATTATAAAGTCCGAATTCTCTCCTCAAAAGACGGAACCGGAGCACAAACAAGGGTTCTCATCGAATCAGGAGACGGCAAATCAAGATGGGGAACCGTTGGCGTCTCCGAAAACATCATCGAGGCGAGCTGGCAGGCCCTGGTCGATTCCATTGACTACAAACTCCTCAAGGAAAAAGAATAATAAATTGCAGATTGCAGATTGAAAGTGTTAAAGATTTGAAATTGAAGAATTATGTAGGGCAGGGCTTGAGCCCTGCAGATGATTTTTTATTTTTTCAATCTGAAATCAAAAATCTGAAATATGAAATATCTTTCTTTGGGTCAACAAAGAGTTCTTTTTCTCCTGGCGCTCCTCATTTTGGCCACTCTCTGCTATAAATTCTATTTTCATCCTCCATCTGTCCCTGAAGAAGCCTATAACGAGATTGTTGTTGAGGTTTCAGGCGAAGTTCAAAACCCTGGGGTTTACATTTTCAAGAACCCTCCTACCCTCATCGAGGCTGTGGAAAAGGCAGGCGGTTTCAAGGAATCTGTTCGTTTCGAAGGGGCTCAATCCTCAGAGGTTCTGAAAACAGGCGCCTTGCTTAATGTCTCGAAGGAATCTCCAAAGGAGGTAAAAATAACATTGAGCAGGATGGAGGCGAACAAACTTCTTGCCTTCTCCATCCCTCTCGACCTGAACCAAGTCTCAGTGGAAGACCTCTGTTTAATCCCCGGAATCGGAGAGTCCCTGGCAAAGGGGATCGTTTCTTACAGGGAAAGAAGAAAAGGATTCCGTTCGGTCGAAGAGCTGAAAAATGTCAAGGGAATCGGCGAAGAGACCTGGACGAAACTAAGACCATTCTTTAAAAAATAGGGACTCATACCATTTTTTTTGAAAGGTCGCTGTCGGGGGAGATATGCGAATACCTTTGCCACGAATCGCCCGAATCATTGGAGCGGGGTATCTCCATCATATCGTTCAAAGGGACAATAACAGGGAAAAGGTTTTTTGACCCAGTGCG